>JABABC010000278.1 GCA_014238445.1 Coxiellaceae bacterium | reverse complement strand
TGAAAGGGTTGCGATATGAAAAAGTTATGCTTTATGTTGTATGGAATCTGTTTATTGTCAACAGGATTGGCATCAGTTGCACCGGTTAGTGATCCCATTGCTCCAGTGCATTTGGAATCATTGATGTTATGTTCAGTGCATGCTGATGAGGTGTCACCTCAACAAGCTTATGTTGATAAAAAGCTTTTGGTGGGATGGTTAACTAACTCGATGAGTCGCGATTTAATAGGTGAGCTACGCAGTTCGCGCAGACCGGCTTGCTTTAATGCTAACTTTTGGCACTTCATTAAGTCTCGAACCCAGGCGAAAGAAAGGTTAGTTGCTTGTTGTCGTAATTCGGATTGTGAGCTAGGCAATACTTGTTATTATTTGACTTATCCCGTTGACCTCGATAGAGGAACTGTCGTGAGTCTTTGTGTTCCTGACTTGATTGCACCCTCGGACCAGGAAGGTAACCTTGGCTAGGTGCTCTGATGCGTCGTTCACTAAAGTATTGGCAAATTAGATGAATGCGCTCTCATCGTGTGTTCTTGAAAGTAAGAATAGTGATGATTTTGTCACATCTGATGTTTCTTATAGGCCTCTACTCGATTATCTGGGTTGGGATTTGCTGCATTATCTGCCCATGTTGTTTAGTTAATGGACGCATTGTTGAAAGGATGGCAGCCTTTTTTCATGTGGCTGATTATCAGTGTGTATTGATGATTATGCTTGTTTTTTTGCATATTGATCTGTGTTTGCTGCATCGTTTTCATGCTTGAATAATGATTCGACACAAGCTACGTGTGAAAGAGTGATTTTGTAGCCCCCCCTAGTTAAGTGGGTTTAATCTGATATAATCCCATTTGATTTTTTTTAACTGAAATAAGAGACAAACCATGAGCCAATTGTTCAATCTATCGCCAGGCGATCATATTCCCGAGTCCTTTAATGTTATTGTTGAGATTCCTGCTGACGGGAAAGCGATAAAGTATGAGGTCGACAAAGACAGCGGCCTGGTTATGGTCGATCGATTTATGCCGGTTGCGATGCATTATCCTGTTGATTATGGCTATGTGCCTAGTACTTTAGCTGGCGATGGTGACCCTGTGGATGTGCTTGTTATGACTCCACAACCTGTGCAAGCTGGCTGCTTGGTTAAATGTCGCGCAATCGGCATGTTGGCTATGACGGATGAGGCCGGTGAAGATAATAAAGTGTTAGCAGTTCCTGTCGTTAAATCTTGCAAAGAATTTGAGCATATTGATTCCCTGGATGATATTTCTTCTGTTATGCTGGATAAGATTGTTCACTTTTTCACATATTATAAAGCTCTAGAGCCCAGCAAATGGGTGAAAGTGGATGGATGGAAAGATCAAGCAGCAGCGCATCAAGAAATTATCGCAGGTGTTGCTAATTATACCAAATAAAGTCAGCGATCATTAGGGGGTAGAGGGATGCTATTACAAGAGTCATTACCACAACAGAGCGCATTGCAACGTGCTATCAGTGAGGTTTATTTAGAGCCTGAGAAAATGGCAGTGGCTCAGATTTTATCGCGTTATCCCTGTTCGCACTCACAGCAGCAAGCGATTCAATCATTAGCGCGTGAATTAGTGTTGCATGTTCAGGCTGAAGAATCGGATACAGGTGGTATGGAAGCCTTTATGCGACATTATGATTTATCATCTGAAGAAGGCGTCATGATGATGTGTTTGGCGGAAGCCTTATTGCGCATCCCAGATAAGGAAACGGAAGACTTATTGATTCGTGATAAGCTAACGAGTGCTAACTGGCAGCAACATATTGGTAATAGTCATTCATCGTTTGTCAATATGACTACTTGGGGTTTGGCATTAACGGGTAAAGTGCTCGATGTGTCCGATAGCCGGTTTTTTTTGAATATGTGGCAAAAATTAATTAAGCGCAGTGGCGAGCCTGTTATTCGCACTACTGTCCGGACAGCTATTCAATTGCTTAGTAAACACTTTGTGTTGGGTCGTTCGATTGAAGAAGCGGTTGCTCAATCTAAAAAGCCTGTGACTCAAGGATATTGCTTTTCCTATGACATGTTGGGGGAAGCAGCCTGTACCCAACAAGATGCGGATCATTACTTTGAAAAGTATCAGCATGCCATACGTGCTGTCGGAGCTCATGTTGACCCCAATATGCCTTTTCAGAAGCGCTCTGGTGTCTCCATTAAGTTATCGGCGTTATACCCACGTTACGAATGGTTGCATCGCAAAAAAAGTATTGCGATATTAACGCAACAGTTGCATCAGCTCGCCTTAGAAGCGCAGAAAGCAGGTGTCCCATTAACGATGGATGCTGAAGAAGCTGATCGCTTGGAAATGTCATTAGCTATTTTTGAGCAAGTGTATTTAGACCCAACACTGAAAGATTGGTCAGGATTGGGTTTGGCGGTTCAAGCTTATCAAAAGCGTGCCTTTTCTGTGATTGAATGGCTATCTGATCTTGCGGAGCGCGGTGGAAAAACCATTGCGGTACGCTTGGTCAAAGGGGCTTATTGGGATACGGAAGTTAAACAAGCTCAAATGAAAGGTTTGCCTGAATACCCAGTCTTTACTCGTAAACCTTCGACGGACTTAAATTATGTAGTTTGTGCGCATCGTCTTTTGTTATCAACGCCACACTTATACCCACAGTTTGCAACGCATAATGCCTATACTGCGGCTTCTATTTTAGTCATTGCCAAGGATCTGGATAGACAGCAGTTTGAATTTCAGGCTCTGCAAGGAATGGGGCAAAGTTTGCATGATTATATTTTAGCGGATAGTGATTCCAGTGTGCCTTGTCGTATTTACGCTCCTGTGGGTGTGCACGAAGATTTGTTACCTTATTTAGTTCGACGTTTATTAGAAAATGGTGCTAATAGCTCTTTCGTGAATCAAATGGCGCGCAGCGAAGGGAGTATCGATGCGATGATTGCTTCTGTATTCGCGCAGGTAAACGCGTACCAAGAGCATCCTCGTCATCCGCATTTGCCACTGCCTCGCGATCTTTTTTCATCAGGTCGCATTAATGCACTGGGTCTAGAATGGAGTGATGGGCTAATGTTAGCCTCTTTGTGTGAGTTAATAGCACCGTATGGTTCTCATCAATGGCATGCAGACGACACCTCGTCTACTGCGCTAGTCACTGTCAATAATCCAGCATGTCCTTCTGAAATCGTGGGTTCTGTTCTCTATGCATCACAAGACGATGTTGCAGCGGCCGTGCAGCAGGCTAGCGAGGCTTTCCCAGCTTGGAATGAGCGCCCTGTTCATGAGCGAGCATATATGCTGGATAAAATGGCTGAATTACTCGAACACCATCAAGTAGACTTATTGGCATTATTGATTCGTGAAGCGGGCAAGACGGCTCCTGATGCGCTAACTGAATGGCGTGAAGCTATTGATTTTTGTCGCTACTATGCTGAACAAGCTCGCAACCTGATGGATGTGCAAGTGTTGCAAGGCTATACCGGAGAGTCCAACACGCTGCGACTATGTGGTCGAGGGGCTATGGTATGTATTAGTCCTTGGAATTTTCCATTAGCTATCTTTATAGGGCAAGTGGTCGCAGCTCTAGTTACAGGTAATACCGTATTAGCAAAACCCGCTGAGCAAGCCTCTCTTATTGCACGCCGAGCGGTGGATTTATTGCATGAAGCGGGCGTCCCTAAAGCTGTCTTGCATTATTTGCCAGGTACTGGAGAGGACGTAGGTGTTACGTTAACTCAAGACCCTCGCATTGCGGGTGTGTTATTCACCGGATCAAATGTTGCTGCGAAACATATTCAACGAGCATTGGCACAACATGACGGTCCTATTTTGCCGTTGATTGCCGAAACGGGTGGTTTAAATGCCATGCTGGTTGATTCAACAGCGCTACCAGAGCAGACCATACGTGATGTGATCGATTCGGCTTTTGGCAGTGCGGGGCAGCGTTGTTCGGCTTGTCGTATCTTGTTACTACAAGAAGAGATAGCGGATAACTTTATTACTATGTTGCAAGGTGCTATGGCCGAATTGGTGGTGGGTGATCCTCGTTGGCTGCACACGGATATTGGTCCTGTGATTGATGCGGAAGCGCAAAATAATTTGCGCATGCATGAGCAGTACCTTCATCAGCATGCTGAGTTAATTTTTCAAGTGCCGTCAATCCCGGATGTGGGTACGTTTACTGCACCTCAGGTTCATGAATTAAGTGATTTAAGTGTATTAAAACAAGAAGCATTTGGCCCCATTTTACATGTTGTTCGTTACCGGCGTGAGAACATGTTGCAGGTGATTGATCAGCTTAATGCGCTAGGCTATGGTTTGACATTTGGCGTACAGAGTCGGATTGAAGAAACCGTGGCTCAAGTGATTTCTCGAGTTCATGCGGGTAATATTTACGTTAATCGCAACACGGTTGGTGCTATTGTTGGGTTGCAACCTTTTGGCGGTATGGGGCTATCCGGTACCGGACCAAAAGCGGGTGGCCCTTATTATTTACAGCGGTTATGTCATGAGGTGACGATCTCTGTTGATACGACGGCAGCGGGTGGTAACGCGAGTTTAATGGCCATGGAAGAATAATCATTATAAAGGGGCGGGTATGTTATCAGGTTATCGCTGGTACGGCTTCGTGATAATGGGGGCTTATGTCACTCTAGGTTTAGCGGGTTGTTCGGATATCTCTTCACAAGAGCCCCATCAAGCGATAAATGCTGGTAAGGCAACGGGAGCGTCCTATTATCAACAGCAAGGTCAAGACCTTGGTGCCACATTAAGTAATGAATTAGGCGCAGCATTCGGTGACATGCATTAACCATTTTCATACTGTTCAAACGTTGCAAAAAAGCTTTTACTTGCTCGATGCGGTGTTTTAGTATATACCGTCTCAAGAAAATACTTCGGGAAAAAACTTTCTCGAAATGCGCATGATTGTTTAATAAATAAACAGTCATCATAGAATTGTTAGGATGATTACATGATTGTAAAACGCTGTATAAAAGTATTCTTCGTACTGTTAGGCCTTTGTCTCATCAGTTGTAGCTACGCGAATGATTTAGGTTTCTTAGACCCGAAAGGTTGGGTAGCCAAGCAAGAGCGCGAGTTAATGTTTAATACCGTTGCATTGATGTTGATTGTAGTGATTCCTGTGATCATTATGAGCTTTGCTTTTGCTTGGCGTTATCGTGCATCCAAGCGTGTGGGTCAATATCAGCCTAATTGGTCTCATAACACGTTGCTGGAAGTTTTTTGGTGGGGTATTCCTACGATTCTTGTGATTGTTCTTGGTGTTTTTGTATGGAAATCAAGTCATGAACTGGATCCTTACCGTCAGTTAAATAAGCCTGGTAAGCTGGAAGTGATTCAAGTGGTTGCCTTGCAGTGGAAGTGGCTTTTCATCTACCCTAAAGAAGGTATTGCCACTATCAATGATTTATACGTCCCTGTGAACCAGCAGGTAGAGTTTCAAATCACAGCGGACGCACCAATGAGTGCTTTTGACATTCCTCAGTTAGTCGGTCAAATTTATGCCATGGCAGGTATGCGGACTCGATTACACATGTATAGTTCTTATGAGGGTGTCTACGACGGATTAAACACACAATTAAATGGTGATGGGTTCGCATACATGCATTTCCCAGTGCACGTAGCCTCCCCAGCTGATTTTTCACAGTGGGTGAGTCACGTCCGGTCAACAAACTCACCATTAACCATAGATAATTATGGCGCCTTATATAAACCAACGATCAATGCACCAGCACAGTATTTTTCATCCGTATCAGATGGGCTGTTTCATGCCATTATGATGCAATACATGGAAAACAAGCATTGGTTGCATTCGTTACCTACAGATAACACAGTAAAAGGTAGAGCTTAATGTTAGAACATTTAATATTTGGAAAGTTATCACTGGACGCATTGCCAGATGATCCCATCACTTTGTATGGGGCTGGCAGTATGTTATTTCTAGGTTTGTTTTTAGTGTTAGGTTCTATTACCTACTTTAAAAAATGGAAATACGTGTGGACGGAATGGATTTGCACGGTAGACCACAAAAAAATCGGCATCATGTATGTCATGCTGGCCTTTGTGATGTTTATACGTGCCTTAATCCAGGCCATGATGATGCGAGCTCAACAGGCCATCTCAGTGGGGCCAGGCCATACGGGCTACATGGACCCTGCGTACTATAATCAGTTTTTTTCTGAGCACGGCGTCATCATGATTTTCTTTGTTGCGATGCCATTAATTTTTGGCATTATCAATATGGTGTTACCCCTTCAAATCGGTGCTCGTGATGTGGCTTACCCTTACTTGAATTCATTAAGCTTCTGGCTAACCTTAGTTTCTGCGGGCTTTATGATGCTTTCATTAGTTGTAGGTAACTGGGATCGAGCTGGTTGGTTGGCTTATCCACCCTTATCAGGCTTAAAGTATAGTCCAGACGTGGGGGTTGATTATTTTATCTGGGTGCTGCAAATCTCGGGGATCGGGAGTTTACTTTCCGGGATTAACTTTACAGTGACTATTTTAAAAATGCGCTGTCCAGGCATGACATTAATGAAAATGCCGATATTTGCGTGGGCATCGTTGTGCGCCATGGTGCTGGTCGCCCTAGCTTTCCCCGTTCTCACCGTTACCCTAGGGTTGCTTGCTTTAGATCGCACGATGGATATGCATTTTTTTACGCAAGCTCAAGGCGGCAATATCATGATGTACATCAACATGATATGGGCTTGGGGACACCCTGAAGTGTATATTTTAATTCTTCCAATTTTTGGTGTGTTTTCAGAAATTGTTGCGACCTTCTCAAGAAAACGCTTATTTGGTTATACCACGATGGTCGGTGCAATTATTATGATAGGTTTCCTCTCGTTTATCGTTTGGTTGCATCACTTTTTCACAATGGGAGCAGGAGCTGATGTGAATGCCTTCTTCGGTATCATGACGATTATCATCGCTATTCCAACAGGGGTAAAAATCTTTAATTGGTTATTTACTATGTTTCGAGGGGACATTAAGTTTTCAACTCCTATGTTGTGGATCATGGCCTTTTTTAGCACCTTCGCGATTGGTGGAATGACGGGCGTGATGATGTCGATTCCTCCGGTGGATTTCCAAACACATAACAGCTTATTTTTAGTCTCTCACTTTCATAATGTAATTATTGGTGGTGTATTATTCGGCTTCTTTGCGGGCTTGTCCTATTGGTTCCCGAAGGTGTTTGGTTTTATGCTAGATGAACGTCGTGGTCAGTATGCCTTCTGGTTTTGGGTAACTGGGTTTTATTTTGCATTCATGCCGCTGTATCCATTGGGACTTATGGGGGCTATGCGTCGGAGTTTTCACTTTGAAAGTTTAGCGTATAAACCTTATCTCTGGGTGGCGGCTTTTGGTGCAGCATTGATTTTTATTGGTTTTCTTTGTCAAATATGGCAGTTGCTTTATAGTATTAAGCATCGTGAAGCCTTACGTGATAAAACGGGTGATCCTTGGGGTGGACGTACGCTAGAGTGGTCCCTTTCTTCACCAGCTCCATTTTATAATTTTGCGCATATTCCATCCGCTTCTCAGATTGATGAATTCTGGTATCAAAAGGAAGCGTTGGAAGCTGAAGGGAAACGTTTCCCTGAGGTGGCCGATCATTACGACGATATCCACATGCCTCGCGCAACATCAGCAGGCTTTGTGATTAGCTTGTTTGCGGCATTATTTGGCTTCTCCGTCATTTGGCACATGCTGATTCCCGGTATTATTGGAATACTGGGTGTTATTCTGACCGTCATTATAAAAAGCTGTAATTTAGACACGGACTACTATATTAAAGCATCTGAAGTAGAGTCCATTGAAAGAGCACACGTTCAGGAGGCACATTCATGAGTCATGCCATTGCACACGAACATAACGCAGATTCCACTGATGTATTAGGCTTTTGGCTGTATATCATGACGGATTGTGTGTTATTTGGATCATTATTTGCGGCGTTCTTAGTCTTGCATCAGCCCCATTCTTATGGGCCAGCACTTAGCCCATTTATTAATCTGTACTATGTATTAGGAGAAACCTTTTTCTTACTACTGAGTAATTTAACATTTGGTTTAGCTATCATTACCAGTTATAAAAACAAAGCTTCTGCAACGGTTGTGTTCTTAATTTTAACGTTTATATTGGGCGCTGGTTTTGTGGGTATGGAGCTTCTTGAGTTTGTTCATTTGGTGCATGAAGGGTATAGCTGGACTATTAGCGCTTCTGCTTCAGCATTTTTTACTTTAGTGGCCACTCATGGGTTGCATGTTTCTTTTGGTTTGCTGTGGATCTTGGTGATGACCTGTCAAGTCGCCAAAATGGGTTTAAAAGGCGCCACGCTCCGTCGCTTAACTTACCTCGGCTTATTTTGGAATTTCTTAGACATAGTTTGGATTTTTGTATTTACCGTTGTTTACTTAGTAGGATCTTTATAATATGAATGATACTTCTGAAAATAATCATCTCGAAGCAGACTTTGGAATAAGGAAAAAGACCCTACGTGTGTATGTGTCAGGTTTCTTTCTTTGTGTTATTTTAACGCTGATACCCTTTATGACCGTGATTGATCATACAGCCTCTAAAAAAATACTACTCACTGTCATTTTGTTATCAGCCATTGCGCAATTTCTTGTCCAAGTTGTTTGCTTCTTGCGTTTAAATAATCAAACCGAGCAGGGTCGTACCAATGTGTTAAGCTTTATCTTTACAGGCATTGTATTGCTCGTCATTATTGGTGGTTCAGTTTGGATTATGACAAGCTTAAATTACTTTATGATGCACTAGTGAGTATTTTTCTTGCTAGAGGGAATTAGCATTCACTCAGTCACATCATGTGCGAGCAACTGAGTGATATAATAAGGGAAACAAATAATGGATTACATTCAATTAACACGTGCATTCGGTATTACCACACTCATTCTATCCTTAGGTTTTTTATTTAATTTGCGTCACTATGAACTCATGGCACGTAAGATGGTGGGTGGCCCTTCCGGCTTTATTGTAGGTGGTGTTCTTCCTGTCCTCATTGGAAGTCTGGTGATTCATTTCCCTCATCCTGGGTTGCAAGGGTGGTCTATGACTTTGACCTTGATAGGTTGGATTTTATTTCTTGTGGGTGTGTTCCGCATTTGGTTTGTTCATTGGTGGGTTAAGATTATTACAGCGAACATGACCTTCGTGCCAGTTCTTTTTGCTCTCTTGGGGCTTATTTTTGGATTATTGCTCTGTTACGCAGGTTATGTCGTTCCATTATATACTTAACTCTGCTCCTTAATGACATGAATATCCATCTGAGGGTAGGGTATATTTATACCCTCTTCGTCGAACCGCTGTTTGATGGTCTCGATGACCTGGCGTTTAACAGAGATGAAATCTGATCGACGAGTCCAATATTGCACAATAATATCCACACTACTGTCCCCCAAGGCGTTAACAGCAATCAATGGTTCGTTTGGTTCATGAATGACACGCTCATCGGCTTGCAGAATGGCCGTTAATACAGCTTTTGCTTTATCCACAGAATCATTATAACCAATGCCAATGGTGAGATCGCAACGGCGAAATTCTTTAGCGCTGAAATTAAAGATAATATCACTCATGAATTTAGAGTTAGGTATCACTAACAGTTGATTATTGGGTGTGACCATTTCGGTGTACAGTAGGTTTATTTCGTCCACTGTGCCTTCAACATTGGAAATTTTGATGTATTCACCTGTTTTAAAAGGGCGGAACAATATTAGCAGTAAACCTGAGGCTAGATTTGATAAGGATGACTTGAGTGATAAGCCAACCGCTAAACTCATGGCACCAAGAATGGCCACGAGGGACGCTGTTTGCACACCAAGTTTTGACAGTGTAGCCAGTACGACAAAAATTAAAAGGATGGCATGCATTAATCGGCAGAAAAATTTAACTATGGTGGCTTCAATTTTTCTTTTTGTTAAGAGTTTACGCATTATATGCACGATAATTTTTGAGACAATAGTTCCACCGATCAAGATGAGTATCGCTAGGGCTAGGCTTATTCCATAGGGGAGGGCTAGGTTAACTAGACTAGTGATCTTCGTTGTTGTTCCTGTATGGGTGCTTTCTGCTATTGCCGTTAAAGGGACCATAAAGAACAAGCTGACGATACCAGGCACTAGGAAGTTTTTATGTGGTGTCATGATAAGCCCTTTTACTTGCTTTGATTTCATGAGTATAGGGTAAAATATCAGAGTGCGCTCAGGTGGCTAATATTTTGCCTTCCATGCGTGTTTATTCTTGTGCTGCTAGCCGAAAACTCCATATTGAAACTTGGTTGCAATTCCACCAATGGCATTGTATGGTCTCGAACTGTTTTTATGAGGAATGAGTATGCCTATTTATGCGGATCATGCCGCTTCAACCCCCATGTTGGAAAAAGTTCAAAAGCGCTTGGTAGTGGCTATTGGTAATGATGTTGCGAATGCGCATGCTCCTCATGCATTAGGTCGAGCTGCCTATGAGCGGCTTGAATCATGTCGTCAGCTATGGCTGGATGTTTTGGGCGCTCATCCTGGTGATCAAGTGATTTTTACCTCATCGGCAACAGAGTCGAATAACACGGTCATCGCATCGTGTTTATCTCAAGCTGGAGCCGCTGTGATTTATTGCCAAGGCGATCACGCTAGTGTCACAGTACCTGTGAATAGTATTGCTCAGGGTAATGTCACATTGCATTCATTGCCATTAACAGGCTCTTTGCAAATAGATATTGCTGAACTAGACGAATTGCTCACAAGGACATCACCAACGCTCTTGATTTTGTCGCACGTCAATAGTCTCAGTGGGCATGTGCTCGATATACAAGCGATTGCATCTCACGTTAAATCCAAAACCCCTGAGGTGCATGTGCATGTTGATGCTGCTCAAAGCCTAGGTAAGTTGCCTGTGACTGTTAAGGCTTCAGTGATTGACTCGATGAGTTTTTCCTCTCATAAAATGGGAGGGCCTAAAGGAGTGGGGGGGTTGTACCTCCGTGATGGCGTTTCGATAGAGCCTTTATTAAAAGGTGGTGGACAAGAGTTGGGCCTGCGAAGTTCCACTCCTCCTGTTGCCTTAATTGAGGCGTTCACTCAAGCATTGACACTATCAGACCATCATCGTTCGGCAAACTATGAACACGTAGCAGCATTAACAGCACGATTCTATCAACAACTAGCTGATAAACTCCCTTCAGCATACTGTCCGTTTAAAGCCATAGACTCGATTTCTCCTTACATTATCAGCATTTTTATACCGGATATTCCTAGTGATGTCATTGTTAGGCATTTAGAGCAAGAAGGTATCTACATTTCTTCACGTTCAGCTTGCTCATCTAAGAAGGTGGGTATCTCTCTGGAATGGAAAGCACTGCATGTGCCTGACCACTGGCATACTCATGCTCTGCGTATCTCTTTCTCGGCACAGACCACCCATGAGGAAGTGACAACATTAGTTAAAACGCTTGCAGCTACCGTGTCACGATTACAACTATTAAAGGGTTAACACTATGCAATACACCTTGATGGTGAATGTGGATGAGCTTTGGCTCAAGCAAAAAAAACGACCTTATTACATGCGAGCATTAAAACAGCATATCACAGCAGTACTGGCTAACTTACGTAATGAGGCATCGTGTTTATGCCGTGTTGATAATCAACGACTGGTTATAGCATCAGATCAGGATTTTTCAGAGGCGTGTTTATCAGCACTGCAATGCATCCCTGGTATTCACAGTATCTCCCCTGCCATTCCTTTGCCAATGGATGAAGCATTAATTGTACCAACAGTATTGCAAGCCTTAGCAGACCGACCTAGGTTGCCTAAAACTTTTGCAGTAAGAACGCATCGAGGAAATAAGCAATTTAAAACCGATAGTATGACGCTGTCTAAAAATGTAGGTGCTGAAATCATAGCGCATTA
>JABABC010000276.1 GCA_014238445.1 Coxiellaceae bacterium | reverse complement strand
CGTTCTGCACTGGGTTGGCGGCACTCTCGCTTGATAATTTCTCGAATCGCATCGCGCCCCATATCCTGATTATCCCAATCAATTTTTGGAGCCAACCCATGCTCACCCACCTCCAAGCCTCGAATCGCTTTTTGCAATGACTCTTGAAACGTGCGCCCTATAGCCATAACCTCACCCACCGACTTCATCTGCGTGGTTAAACGAACATCGGCACCAGGAAATTTCTCAAAATTAAAACGCGGTATTTTAGTGACCACATAATCCAAACTAGGTTCAAAAGCAGCGGGGATAACGCCGCCCGTAATCTCATTCGCCAACTCATCTAAGGTATAACCCACCGCCAATTTTGCAGCAACCTTAGCAATAGGGAAGCCCGTGGCCTTAGAGGCTAATGCTGATGAACGCGACACACGCGGATTCATTTCAATCACCATCATCTGACCATCATCGGGGTTGACTGCAAATTGCACATTAGCCCCTCCTGTTTCAACACCAATTTCTCGCACAATAGCAATTGCCGCATCTCGTAAGCGTTGGTATTCTTTGTCAGTCAACGTTTGCGCGGGCGCCACTGTGATCGAGTCACCCGTATGAACACCCATGGCATCCATGTTTTCAATCGAGCATATGACAATGCAGTTATCTTGAGAATCACGCACCACTTCCAGCTCATACTCTTTCCAACCAATAATAGACTGATCAATCAACAACTCAGAAGTCGGCGATAACTCCAAGCCACGACGACAAATCATTTCAAACTCCTCGCGGTTATACGCAATACCACCGCCTGAGCCACCCATCGTGAAAGAAGGACGTATAATCGCTGGATAACCAATGTCCTCAAGGATAGTCCAAGCTTCCTCCATCGAGTGCGCCAGACCATTGGTTGGCGTTGTCAGGCCAATCGACTGCATAGCCGCTTGAAACAAAGCACGATCCTCTGCTTTATCTATCGCTTCTCGGCTTGCCCCAATGAGCTCAACCCCATACCGCTTAAGGACACCTTCACGCACCAAATCTAACGCGCAGTTTAATGCGGTTTGCCCCCCCATAGTGGGCAGTAACACATCTGGCTTTTCACACTCAATAATACGTGCCACCACAGACCAGGTAATCGGTTCAATATAAGTTGCGTCGGCCATGTCAGGGTCTGTCATGATCGTTGCAGGATTTGAATTCACTAATACAACACGATAACCCTCTTCTTTCAAAGCTCGGCACGCTTGCGAACCCGAGTAATCAAACTCACAGGCTTGACCAATCACAATAGGACCAGCACCTAGTATTAAAACCGTGGTTATATCTTTCCTTTTTGGCATGCAGCCGCCTTATGTTTAAGCATACAGTTTGTAAAATCATCAAAAATAGTGGCAATGTCATGCGGACCGGGACTAGCTTCAGGATGCCCCTGAAAACCCAACACTGGCAATGTACGATGAACTATCCCTTGCAAACTACCATCGAACAAAGAGAAATGGGTTGTCATGACATCGGATGACAACGAGGCAATATCAACAGCAAAGCCATGATTCTGACTAGTTATACTGACTCGCTGTGAAACCAGTGCTTTCACAGGATGGTTAGCGCCATGATGACCAAACTTCATTTTGTAGGTAGTTGCACCACAGGCTAAAGCAATGATTTGAAAACCCAAACAAATGCCTAATAACGGAATACTATGAGCCATCAAGGCTTGAGCAGCCTCCACAGCATACGTGCAAGCAGCAGGATCACCAGGCCCATTAGAAAACACCACTCCTTGCGGTGACAATGATAAAACCTCCTCCACCGTCGTCATGGCTGGGACAACAGTCACACGACACCCTTGATCAACCAACGCTCGTAAAATCTGACGTTTGACCCCAAAGTCATACACCACCACATGATCACACGATGACGGATCCGAACCTTTCACTACCCGGTTAAGCCACTCAGAGCCTTCAGTAAATACATAAGGTGATGCAGTCGTCACCGTCTTTGCTAAGTCCTGACCTACAAGACCAGGAAAAGATTGCGCTAGCGCCAATGCTTCAGCGGGGTCCTCTGTGTCCGTCATGATACACCCCGACTGAGCCCCGTCATGACGCAATACATGCACCAGCTCTCGCGTATCAACCTCCGCAATGGCAACACGCTGGTGTTTTTTCAAATACTGTGACAATGAAGATTGTGAACGCCAATTACTGACCATTAAAGAAAGGTCACGAATAATCAACCCTGCAGCCCACAGATGGCTTGACTCTTCATCCATGGCATTCACACCCACATTACCAATATGTGGGCACGTTAAAGTGACTAATTGCTGAGCATACGAAGGGTCCGTTACAATCTCTTGATACCCTGACATGGAGGTATTAAATACAACCTCACCGATGGTTTGTCCGCTAACGCCAATTGAGACGCCATGAAAAAATTGACCATTCGCTAGCGCTAAAATTGCTGGCACTAAGGGTTCCTTGAGGTGCTGCATAGACTACTCTTCCTTTCTGCAAAGACCACCAATGAATGGATCAACCAATCACTCCGGCGAAGAGAATAAGCTATTCATGCAAACAAGTGAAGCGCCATTGATACCTAGACTCAATCCGTTAAAAAAACTCAAAAGCCAATCACTTAAAAGATAATTAAATGAACAACTTGTTTGACCCATAAAACCCAGCAATGCTAGGATGCGCCTTTTTAAAATACAGCCATTCATCTTGTCCTTACTCTCACTTTTATTCATGGACCAGCACCAAAAAAGGACATCGAGCCATGCCCATACACACCACCTATTCAAAGAGCACCTCCTATGCTTGGCTTATTGCTGCGTGCAATGGACTGTTCTTGCTATATAAATACATCTTGCAACTCTTTCCCAGCGTCATGACGCAAGACCTGATGCAAACATTTCATTTACACGGGGCAGGACTAGGGAACCTTGCTGCCACCTACTTCTACAGTTTCTTAATCACGCAACTATTCTCTGGATTTTTACTGGATCGTTTCTCTCCTAGAATATTAACAACAGCTGCCATTTTATTCTGCGCCCTAGGGGTAGGCTGCTTTGCTATAACCCAAACGCTGTTGATGGCCGAATCCGCAAGGGCACTGATTGGTGTTGGCGTCGCATTTGCCACTGTCAGCTACCTCAAACAAGTGGCTATTTGGTTTCAACCCAAACAACTCGCTTTTGCCGGCGGCTTACTGGCTAGTGCCGTAGGGCTTGGAGCACTCATTGGTCAAGCCCCCTTAGCACATCTAGTACAAGCTTGGGGCTGGCGACAAGCACTCCTCTCCTGCTCCATACTAGGCGTTGGGATTGCTGCCATATATTTCACCCTCGTGCACGACAAACACCCCACCCACAACAACACCATGAAAACCACCATTAACCGTCAAGCCGTTATCTCTGTTCTTAAAAATCGCCGTAATTGGTTATTAGCTGGGTATAGTGGCCTAGCCTTTTCCCCTCTGGCTGTCTTTGGTGGCTTATGGGGCAACCCCTTCTTACAAGCCACTTATCACCTCAATACTATTGAAGCAGCGCAATATATCACGCTCGCTTTTGTTGGGCTGGGCATCGGATCACCGCTACTTGGATGGATAGCTGATCGACTCAACCGTCGCATGGATATCATGATTACAGCTACCTTCCTATCATTCATCACACTCACATTACTGCTCGCTCCTTACTCACTCAACCGCACCCTTCTCAGCATCTTATTGTTATTATTTGGATTAGGTACTGGTGGGTTCATGTTAGGATTCACGGTAGCCAAAACGCTCAACCCCATTATGGTAGCAGCCACCGTCGTCGCCATGATCAATACGGGAGACGCCTTGTTTGGAGCCATTACAGAGCCTTTAGTGGGCTTTCTACTGGACCAACACCACACCAGCACAAACCCTACATTCTCAACACACGACTTCCAGTACGGCTTGGCTATCTTGCCCGTATACCTGCTCATTGCTGTCGCTTGCGCAATTTGGGCAAAAGTTTATACTACGCAAAACCAGCAGCCCTCTGTGGATAACAAACACACTGACCACATTCGCTATGCCCCCTCATAACTATTTGGAGCACACCCTTGGAATTGGCCCGTAAACGGAATAAACCGCTTAGCTTACTGACTCTGGTTATGATTAATGTCATTGCCATTGATAGCCTCAGAAATCTCCCAGGCAATGCACAAACCGGTTATCACATTATCTTTTACTACGCCATCTGTGCGCTGGCATTTCTACTACCTTGTGTTCTCATTACCGCTCAATTGGCCTCACACTACCCTAAGCGAGGTGGTGTTTATATCTGGGTCAGAGAGGCTTTTGGCGTTCGTGCAGCCTTTCTCACAATCTGGCTGCAATGGATTTACAATGTCGTCTGGTACCCTACTATCCTCAGCTTCCTAGCCGTTAACCTTGCTTACTTCATCAACCCTGATTTAGTGAACCAAAAAATTTACATTATCAGCATGGTGATAGGCTTATTCGCAATAGCCACCATTATCAGCAATACCGGCATGAAAACATCAGGCTTAGTGAGTACCAGTAGTGCCATTATCGGCACATTAATCCCTATGCTAGCTCTCATTATATTAGGATTAGTCGCGTTCTTTCATCAACCCAATACCTTACACCCATTAACAATGCATCAATTCATTCCACATAACACACACGATCTGGCATTCACTCTCATTGTCTTATTTAGTTTAATGGGATTGGAAATGTCCGCTGTGCATGCTCAAGAAGTGAAAAATCCTCAACGCAACTACCCACGCGCGCTATTATATTCAAGCGTCCTTATTGTGCTAACTCTCTGCCTAGCTAGTCTAGCTATTACAGTGATTGTACCCGCAGGCCAACTCGGAATTGTCACTGGTCTTGACGTGGCATTCAGCACCGTATTACATCAATTCCACTTAGAATTCGCCTTCCCAATCCTACTCTGCATGGTGCTACTTGGAGGATTTGGCAGCGTTTCCGCATGGGTCATTGGTCCCTCCAAAGCAATGATGATTGCCGCTCAAGACGGATGCCTACCATCATTATTAGGCTACTGCAATCGACACGAAGCACCATCAGGCATACTACTCTTGCAATTAATACTCGTCATATTTTTAACCTACTGCATGGTCTCCTTTGAGCCTATTCAAGCCAGCTACTGGTTGCTCACAGACCTCACTGCACAACTTGCTCTACTGTTTTATATTCTCTTTTTTGCTGCAGCCATTAAACTCTACAGACAACTACCGAAAGACGCACGAGCATTCCGCATCCCAGGCGGAAAAATAGGGACAACATTTATTGGGTGTATAGGCATCGCAACTTGCATGATTGGTATTATTCTCGGCTTTATCCCTCCACCACACCTATTGAAGACATCAGTTCTGTACTATGAACTCTTCCTCATCGGTGGCCTTGTCCTAAGCACACTCGCACCTATCCTTATTATCCAATACCAAAAAAAAACGCCTAAAAAAACCCCAATTAATCTTTAATCAATTGGGGTTTCAATATCAACTTAAGAGTAACTCACTATGGACTTACTCAATAACAAAATTTAACCCATGGTCTTTCGGACGTCGAATTATATAAATAGCATACATTGATATCACTGCTGAAAAGAAGCACCATACCGAATTAAATGCATAACTATAAAATAAATACGTGACAACCACTGAGAGAAAAATTAATACTCCCATTTGCTTCAATGCGATATCACGACTAATCAATAAGGGGAGAATAATAATCACGACATACACTTGCCTAAAGATTGGCGCAGTAAGAAAAGCATGTTTAATCGTCGACAGATTATACTGAATACAATTGGCATGCATATTGGTTTCCACGGTCCCCGGGTTGAATAAATACGGTAAGTAAATCGCAAGTCCCAACAGCGCGCCAATAATAAACAATGCCAGCATCCAATACTGGCGAGCGCACTGTCGATGCTTAGTAATAATATAGACACTCAATGGGATCCAAAAAGGCCAGAAAAAATGCGAAAAGAAAATAAATAATAAAGAAAAGACATGTATCCCTCCAGGATCGTTGGCAGCTAATGACAACCAAACAAATCCTTCAAAAAACTGCTGTAACCCAAAAAAGAACGGGATTAATGCAAACAAAATATAATGATGACGCTTTAGTTCAATCGCTGAATAAACAGCATAAGCACTGATTGGCGCTAAAAAAGCAGCGGCTGTAAAACTGGCTGAAGCTGAAAAACACATAAACCATACTCCTTTATTGATTTGTTCCTGTAGTTTTACTGATTCTTAAAAAAAACTCAAGAAAAAGGATAATATACAACCCCTTACGGGGCAATAACTGATTATTAATTAAGGAATTATGTCATTAAGAAGGATCTTGCAGCTGATCGATTAGCCAAAATATATAAAATAATAGCCCGAGGTGGAATAGAAATACACCCCCATTCAAGCAAATAATAAATACATAATTATCAATAATATACCCACCGATCTGAGCAAATAACCACAGCAAGACAATAAACCATCTATAATGATAGTAAGCCGGCAAACTAACCAAGGTAATACCATGCGAATACTTTCTTCCACTCAACTATCCATTACAATGGCCGCCATACTGCTCAACTTCAGCGCTATAGCCCAAACTCAACCGCACGCTATTAAACAAACCATGACTGTTTTTGATAACCAAATCACCATTCCAATGTCTGCTTGGCAGGAAGCAGCTTTTCATGCGCATCAAGCCGCTAATTCACAATCTGATCTTTTTAATACGTACAAACAACAAAAAAATCGCACCTTTGTCTTTGAACAAATCCCATCAGGAGAAACCTTCGAACAGTGGACTAAGCTCACTGCCCTCACCGCTATCTTTCATCCTGACCAAAAAAAAATCACACCAGAACATGTGGCTTATAATAACAAGTTGACTTTTCAAAAAGCGTGCACCTTTTACCAATACCTAGAAATCCCCGTACACACTAAAACCAGTCAAGGACTCATTGTGACAATCTTTTGTGAACAAATAAAAAATACACATGAGGGTGAAATAATGGTTAAGTTCATCACTACCACACCTAACTACACCACGGTACAAATTTATTCTGAATGGAAAGGTGCCACATTTGATGCGCTAGACGAAGCTACGTGGCCTGTCAGCTGGGCTACACTGCAAGATCAAATCAAACGATATCAAAAAATTAACATTACAACAAAAGAATAACACCGCTACACTGCAATGGGCGCTTGGATGCGAGGATGAGGCTGATAATTTTCCAACAAAAAGTCATCAAACTGATAATCAAATAAACTATTCGGACGACGTGATAAAGTTAGTGTTGGTAGTGCACGCGGCTCACGAGCCAACTGCTGCTGCACGGCATCTAGATGATTCGTATAAATGTGACAATCTCCACCTGACCAGATTAACTCACCGACAGCCAAATCACATTGTTGAGCCACCATCGTCATTAAAAAAGCATAAGAGGCGATATTAAATGGCACACCTAAAAAAGCATCTGCAGAGCGCTGAGTCAATTTGCAGGACAAACGTCCTTCCGCGACATAAAACTGAAAAAAAGCGTGGCATGGCGGCAAAGCCATTTGATCAAGCTCACCCACATTCCATGCGTTAACAATCAAACGACGCGAATCCGGGTTTTGTTTAATTTGATCCAGCACACCTTGCATCTGATCAATCACCCGTCCATCGTGTGTGCGCCATGACCGCCATTGCTTACCATAGACAGGGCCTAACTCACCCTGCTCATTAGCCCACTCATCCCATATTGTGACACCATGTTCCTGCAAAGACGCGACATTAGTATCACCTTGCAAAAACCATAATAATTCATGAAGAATACTCTTAATGTGCACCTTTTTTGTCGTCAATAATGGAAAGCCAGCACTTAAATCAAACCGCATCTCCAACCCAAACACACTGAAGGTACCCACACCAGTACGATCACATTTTTCAACACCACGATCTAATATCGTTTGTAAGAAATCTAAATAGGATTGCACCAGGGTATTCCTTATACGCTGTTAAGCCATTGTAGCCGGTGGAACGATACTCGCTGCAGGTGTACCTGAAGCCAATACAATGATCAACATGACCAGCCACATCACCCAAATTGTAGCCATCATGTGTGGCATTGACACATGCTTCACCAACCAAAAACCTGCTGCTGAAGCACCACCAGCCACTAAAGGAATGGCGAGCAACGCAATAATACCTTGAATAATACGACCAATGGGACGACCCGAAAAGAAAAAGGTCAAATCCTTTGCAATCAAATCATGCAACGCTAATAACGCACGCACGATATGAGCCAGCTGGTCTTGAAAAAACACAGCTATCACTGACAATAAAAGAATTAATATACCCTGCTTATACATACTTGATCTCCCTGTGATTCTGATTAAAGCACTCCATTTACAAAGTGAATTTCAATCATACTTTCTCTAACTCGGCGTCAAGTGTAACTTATCTGGATTGATATATCTTGTATAAAGCGCAACCGCCTAACAGCATCATTGGGATTGATAAGACCTGCCCCATCGTCATCCAATCAAACGCAACAAACCCCTTTTGAATATCAGGCTGACGAAAAAATTCCAGCATAAATCTAAAGGCTCCATAACACAGTAAAAATAATGCAGAAACCGCAAAACGCGGGCGAGGCTTAGAAGAAAACCACCACAAAATAATAAAAAACAACACCCCTTCTGTAAAACATTCAT
>JABABC010000274.1 GCA_014238445.1 Coxiellaceae bacterium | reverse complement strand
TGCCAGGCTTTAGGTAACGCGCCGATATACAACACCTGATTCCCGGCATCATGGTAGGCTTTGGCTGAAGATAACGCATAACACAAAGCCATCAAGCCACCCATCACAGCCACCGTGCTCGGTGTTTTAGGTAACTGATGCGCAACACCGCTCGGCCCCATCAAGGCAATAGGCTCACCCGGTTGTAATACACTGGCTATGACCGAATGAACAGATTTTTTCTCAATCAAAAAGCGCAAGTGTTCAGGTTCGCCATCAACAGGAATCGCCATCACAGCTAAGGCCTCCATGTGCAATAAAGCCTCTCCGTGTACTGGCGCTAAGGTTTCAAAATTTTGTAGTCGATAAAACTGGCCCGGCGTAAAACGTGCTGCTGCCTGTGGCGCCAACACGACTAACTCAAAGAGATCATCAGCAACCTGAGTGTTAGATACAATCTGTGCTGTAAATTGATACTGCATCTGTGCTGCAAAATCCTGATATTCCGTATGATCACTGTGATGCGTTTCAGATTGAAGAAGCTCCATGATATGTGGGTAAGTGCGTGCAGCAGAAGCTATGGCTTTCACGACACTGCCGTGAAATACCGTGTGTGTGTCGCCTAAAAAACTCACCCGACGATCACCTTGTTGATAGCTAGTGAAAGGTCCAAAGTCATCTGCTTTAACATGCGGTGTTTCCAAAGCTGCTGTAAGCTGACCATTAACGGCATTAAATCGTTGATACTCAAAGCGATCACGTGCAAAGGTGCCACGATGCTCAAACTCATAGGCCACATTCGGCTTAGCGCCTGTCGCCACAAAAATAGAACGTGCAGGTAAGAGCTGCTGTTCATCGGTACTCATCCAGTCACCCGATTCATCCATAATACGCCATGTGCATCGCAGCGATTCACAATGACCAGCAGCATCCAACACCACGGCAGTTGGCTCTAGTCCTTCAGCATAATAAATACCTTCTTCTAAGGCTTTAGTCAGCTCTTCATGATTACGTTGATAAGCCGGAGACTCTTGCATCGTACGGCGATAAACAATCGTCACGCCACCCCACTCACGCAATAGCGCCACACGATCACACACCTCACCAGAGTCTTGTGCGGCATTTTCAGCACGTTGCCACATGTCATAATGCACTAAAGACTCATCTAAAATCACTAAATCCTCTGGATGAAATTCTGCACGAACAGTTGCTTCATCCGTCTCATGAACACAGTCGTAATAACGCTGTGCGACCCTCTCAATTTGCACAAAATAATAAGCTTGCACTTCAGTTGCTGTATCAACTCCTGTAAGCCCACCACCAATCACCACAGCAGGAAGACGCACTTGTAATTGCGCCAAGCTATTTTTTTTAGCAGCCCCGGTTAATTGCAAACTCATTAAGAAGTCATTCGCAGAACGCATACCTGGCGCCAGGCTATTAGGAATCATCAATTCTTTCGGCAAGCCTGCCCCAACCGCTAATGCAAGATGGTCAAACCCCAAATCCCAGGCATGCTCAACTGTTAATGTTCCACCAAAGCGAACACACCCAAATACTTGAAAATACTCTCTTCTTACCAAGGAAATAAGAATTAACTTTAAGAAATTCTTATCCCAACGCACCGTAATACCATATTCAGCAACACCCCCAAATCCCGACATCACACGATCAGCCAAGGACTCCGTAATGGAAGAGAAATCCTTGATCGGTTGTAGCAGTTGCTCACGATCGACCGGCTCAATCTTTAAGCCATCAAAACCAACCACCGCACAGCCTTCCATTAAAAGATGATGCGCTAAACTAAACCCTGCTGGCCCCATACCCATGACTGCGACTTTTTTTCCATTATAGGGTTGTGCGCAATATTGCCGTTGACGCAATGGATTCCATCGCATTAACAGATCATAAATCTCAACTCCCCAGGGCAAGTTTAAAATATCCGTTAACACACGTGTTTCGATTTCAGGTATATTCACCGGCTCTTGGCGCTGATAAATACACGCTTTCATGCAGTCATTACAAATACGATGACCTGTCGCGGCACACATTGGGTTATCACGCATCACCATGGCTAATGCTGCCAAACTAAAACCATCACGTTTTAATAAATGCATTTCAGAAATGCGCTCTTCTAACGGGCAACCTGTGAGTATATCGCCTGCCGGACTCAACTTATAACCTAAACTCGCATCCTTCTTTTTCACCGGAAACCCAGTTGAACAAAAATCACCCTCATTTTTATGACAATACACACAATAATGAATTTGATGATACACATCACGCGACGACATCCGCTCATCCGTTAACTCAAACCCATCACGCTGCCTGAAAGTGGATGGATTCGCTTGTTGACGACCCCACGGATCATCCGTAACCGGCTCTTCGCCCACTAGATTATCAAAATTAAGCTTCTTAGGGATCTGAAAAGCCACCCAATGGCGCGTTGCTATTTTCCCCAACTCCGTTGATATCGCAGCAATACACCAATCAATCATTCGAGTGATAGCCTCTGCGTGAGCCGCTTTATCCTCAAGCAATGACATGGCCCAACGGGCTGTTGCGAGTTCGCGATCGGCATAATCCGGCAACTGCGATTCCAGCCAGTCATTCAGCACATCAAAAGCATCGATAGTGTCTTGTCGCTTCATCCCACGTTTAGCTTCACGCAACACATAATGCTTATTAAAAGCAGCTACCTGTGATGCTTGCTCAGCAATGCCATTTAAAGTTGCTAAGGGTGAATGAATATCAAATACCGCCGCCAAAAAATCTTCCATGTGTTTGGCAATGTCCATCAGTAAATAAGGCGATGCTTTTGTTGAGTCAGCAGATGCCAAGCGATAGGTTGACAATCGCT
>JABABC010000196.1 GCA_014238445.1 Coxiellaceae bacterium | reverse complement strand
TGCTTCAGTTGCTTCAGTTGCCTCAGAGCTTAATAATACTGGCGTGAAGTCTGTTCGATGTTTTAGCAGGGGCTTTTTCCTAAGAGAAGCCATATTCTGATTGAATCTTTCTTCATCATCACTAGGTAAATTAAACCGTGACTGACGCGATTTTTCGACCAGACACAGGCCCGATAAAGACAAGTCAGCCAGTTTCCGTTCCAATTCATGCTGTGTTATAAACGCTGCAACGACATTTAAAAATGCTTGCTCATCTTCTGACAATGGTTCCGTTGGCATATTCGCTCCCCCACACTATGGATTACACGATATCTCAACGTCCTTGTTATAGAGATTTTTTGTACACAAGCCTTGCTGTGCTTTTATTCTATAATACGCCCCTTATATTAAGGAATTATTAATAACTAACAATAAAAAAAACTTAATAGTCAGGTGGTTGCAACAAGCCTTGAATACCAAACTCCCCTCTCTTGCGCTTCGGTATCGCCATGAGGATTCTTGAACACACACGTTCTGAGAGCTTTTCAAGCCCATAATGACACTTTCCTGCCCCCTTGAAATAACAGCAACAACCTAAGACAATGACCGACAATGAATCGAGAGATACAACACCATGACACAAACCCTCACCATTCGTCGGCTCGGTCGACAAACCTATCAACACACCTGGGAAGCGATGAAAGCATTCACAGAGCAACGCAATGCGGATACGCTAGATGAACTCTGGTGCTGTGAACATGATCCCGTATTTACTCAAGGTTTAGCGGGCAAACCGGAACACATCCTTAACCCGACCAACATCCCGATCATCCACACCGATCGGGGCGGCCAGGTAACTTACCATGGTCCCGGCCAACTCATGCTCTACACACTGTTAGATATTAAGCGACTTGGCATTGGCCCAAGACAACTCGTTTGTCAACTAGAACGTAGCGTGATGGACTACCTGGACACACTCGGCGTCAGCGCCAAGGGGGACCCGCATGCACCTGGTGTGTATGTTAACCATGCCAAGATAGCCTCCATTGGTCTGCGCATTCGTCGAGGTTGTAGTTATCATGGTTTGGCATTGAATGTATCGCTAGACACCAGCCCCTTTCAAGCGATCAATCCTTGTGGGTTCAAAGGTCTAGCCATCACCCAAATAGCAGCGTACACTCCCTCTACGACGGTTAATGAGGTTGAAACGGCTATCATTCCTCACATCCTGAAGCACTTTGGCTACAGCGGATACACAGTTTCATCAGAACCGATTAAGGCAACAGCACTATGACCACTCCAACACCCTATGACCCTACTAAAAAAGCCCTAGGTGCTGACAAATTATCACGCATACCGGTTAAAATTGAACCCACCACAAAGCCACTTAAAAAACCGGATTGGATTCGCATTAAGTTGCCTAACAACTCCAAAGCAGCCGAGCTAAAAGCACGCTTACGCCAACAAAAATTAGTCACTGTTTGTGAAGAAGCCAGCTGCCCCAATCTTGCCGAATGCTTCAGTGGCGGCACCGCCACCTTTATGATCATGGGCGATAAATGCACACGCCGATGCAGCTTTTGTGATATCGGCCATGGTCGACCTGATCCACTCGATCCCGAAGAGCCAGCACGACTTGCCGAAACGGTTAAGGGACTGGGTTTAAAATACGTTGTGATCACTTCTGTCGATCGAGACGATTTACGCGATGGCGGCGCTCAACATTTTACCGACTGCATTCAAGCCGTTCGTGCAGCCATGCCCACGATAAAAATTGAAGTACTGGTACCCGACTTTCGAGGACGCATGGAAAAAGCGCTAAACACTATGACTGAAGGCTTGCCGGATGTTTTTAATCACAACATTGAAACCGTGCCTAGGCTCTACAAACAAGCGCGCCCTGGCTCGGATTATGCCTGGTCATTAAAGCTCCTGCAGACGTTCAAGCAACAGTACCCAGGCATCCCTACAAAATCCGGACTAATGCTCGGCCTCGGGGAAACGATGGATGAAATTAAAGTGGTCCTACAAGACCTACGCGCACACAATGTCGACATGTTAACCGTGGGTCAATACCTACAACCCACACGCTACCATATGCCGGTGACATGTTATGTAACACCTAAAGCATTCATCGAACTCGGCCATTACGCTAAGTCCATCGGCTTCACTCACGTTGCCTCTGGCCCTCTGGTTCGCTCGTCTTACCATGCGGACCGTCAGGCGGCAGGGGAAGACATCAGATAACTCAACAGTGAGCCCACTATGCTACACGATTTAGTGCATACCATTATCAACTATTTCAGCCATCACCATTACATGGCTGTCTTTTTGACCTTCTGCATCGCTTTCTTAGAATCGCTGCCCTTGCTCGGAACGATCATCCCAGGCTCAGTGGTCATGACAGCGGTCGGAACGTTGGTGGGTTCTGGTGTTATTCCTGCCAGCAGCACCTTATTATGTGCCACGTTAGGTGCTTTTATCGGTGACTGCATAGGCTTTGCTATTGGCATTCGCTTTCAAAATAACTACCGTCAAATTTGGCCTTTCAAAAAATACCCCCAGTGGATGGATGCCAGTGAAGCTTTCTTTCATCGGCATGGTGGTAAAAGCGTCATCATTGGGCGCTTCATTGGTCCGGCACGCAGCACGGTTCCGATGGTCGCAGGCCTCCTCAAACTCACGTGGCCTCGCTTTATCAGCGCTGCCATTCCTTCAGCCATTCTATGGGTCATCGCATACATGATACCTGGCATCCTTCTAGGGGCCTTTGCACTGGAAGTGCCCATCAAAGAATCCTCCCACTTTATCTTCTATGGCCTGATTGCAATTGCAGCGGCCTGGTTTATTTATTGGGTCTGTCAACGCTCTTTTTTTCTAGCGGCACTCTACGCCCATCATGCCGTTAATCATGTATGGAAATGGCTTCGCAATCACCACAGTACACATTGGTTCACGACGTTTCTTCACACTAACGATGACACTGATAATGGCTCGCAATTGATGCAATGCTTGCTCAGCATGATCTTATTGCTAGCCTTTTGCATCCTATTCCTGCGACTGACCGTACACCATGCACTCGCCTCTGCATTCAATCACCCCGTGTATTATTTATTACAAAGCTTAAGATCGCCCTGGCTCGACCATCTAATGATAACCATCACCGCCTACGGCAACTCCAAGTTGATTGCTCTCATGACCTTTTCGACACTAATAGCACTTGCCATACAGAAACAATGGCGTTTTATCTACTACCTCATAGGCACCATGGCGGTATCCGCGGCTATCACACTCCTGATCAAAACCACATTCACCTCATTACGCCCTGACGTTATACTGCCCTACCTGCATGAAAACTCTTTTCCTAGTGGACACACAGTGATAAGCATTGCTTTTTTTGGCTTTACAGCATTTATCACACGCCAATACTTTCCTCAATGGAAAAATAAACCCTACACCATTGCCAGCCTACTGGTCGTGTGCATCATGCTATCGCGATTATATTTAGGTGCACATTGGTTTACCGATATACTCGGGGGCTTTCTGCTAAGCTTTGGCATCTTATTGGGAAGTATTTTACTCTACCGTCGACAGACCCGACCACTCTCAGCACCATCACCCTATTACTGGGGAACTGTTCTCGCCATAACGCTGGTGATTATTCCCAGCCTCTATATTCCGCTCCAATACGCAAAGATTTCGAGTATTTACCAGCCTCGCCAGGTGACCCAATACATCACATCAGCCTCTTGGTGGGAACAACCCCTTGCTAACCTTCCTATCGCTCGACTCAGTCGTTTTGGAAAACCCATCCAACCCTTTAATATTCAATGGGCAGATGCCTTAGCACACATCAAGACAACACTCTCCTTACATGGCTGGACGATCATCAACAGCAAAAAACAAACCAGTGAGGATGATCTTCCCGTTCGACTACGCCCTCAACGACTCTTTCCACCTCTCCATCTCAATCAGCCACCTCTCTTATCGGCAACCTTCCAACAACCCAATCAAACACTCATAGAGCTCAATCTCTGGGCTTCTGAACTGGCACTCAGCGACCAAAACCGTTCGGTATGGATTGGCACAATCAGCTTATCCAACCCCCATCAGCATCAACTCATGATACAGGCCAACACCACCACCCGGTTTGACATTAGCGCCATAATCACACAATTAAATGACTCAGACTTACAGTTTCAGCGAATCAATATCCCTTCCGAAGCACGACCCAAAAATCTTAATAACACGAATTGGGATGGCATGATCGTTATCATCACGCCGTCCTTACCACCCAAGCATAAGGCATCACGTGAATGAGACCTGAAAACCACTCCGTCGCACTTAAAATACCGGGAAACTGACTAGTCAGACTCTCTCATCCTATGAGTCGTACATCAGCGTCGTATTAACTACACCCTCGCCAAATAAACAAGCGCTGATAGCCTTGATGCTCGCAGGTTAGCGCCATTGGATACAGGGATCACATTTCCAGTTTTTGAAAAGCGAACGGTTTTGTTTTAAAGCGGTCATACAGCACGGCTAAACATGCCTTCAAAACAAGGCTGAGAGTTTTACCACGCTGCTCCACTGTCTTTTTTATAATTCTTTCTACCAGAATCTCATGGGATTGTGACTTGGCTGAGCATCGGGGGGTTCGCAACTCTGCTTAATGCAGTCTTGTAACTCTTTATGTAACCGTCACAGCAACTACACCCTAGTTAAATAATTTAACCATGATAGCCTTTGGTTTTGTTCACAATCAAGGTTAAGCATGTCTAATTCATTATCAAAATCCAAATGGCAGTCCTGGTGTGACGCTTATCAGCAAGCAGATCAAACCAAAGTGTCATTTTGCCAGGAAAATAACCTCAACTACCACCAGTTTTTGTATTGGTTCCATCAATTAAAAAGTAAGAGGAATAAGATGATTCCAGTTAAGGTCTTGAGCTCTCTTAGGCCATTGGCGGTTATTAGACTCAAAAACGGCCATCGATTGGAGATCGTCGATAAAGATGTTCTACAGTCTCTCTTAACTGCAGAGTGAGTCCTGCATGATACCTAATGGAATTAAGCAGATCTGGCTCTACCCTGCAGTGGTTGATTTCAGAAAGCAGCTAAATGGATTAATTGTATTGATTGTTGATGCGTTGGATAAAGATCCCGCATCGGGTGAGTTATTCCTTTTTCGAAACCGTGCAGGCAATAAGTTGAAGATGGTTTACTTTGATGGATCATGCTTCTGGCTGCTTTATTGCCGGTTAGAGAAAGGCTTCTTTAAACTGCCAGACCCAACAGCCGATGTTTTTACGCTGAGTCATAACCAATTACAGTGGTTGCTTTCTGGGATTAATTTTATGACTCAAAAAGTTAAAAAACCCCATAAAATAAAGCATTATTATTAAATAAAAAGCTGAGACT
>JABABC010000272.1 GCA_014238445.1 Coxiellaceae bacterium | reverse complement strand
ATTTCTTGATCAGTGCCATCAACTTGGTACGGGAGGCCGATGACCAGTTGTGTGACACCCCATTCCGTAATGAGTTGTTGGATAGCTTCCCAGTCTGGAATACCGTCTGTGGCATTGAGTACCGTGAGCGGGCGTGCATTTTGGATATGGGTATCACCGATAGCGACACCGATACGTCGCATACCAAAGTCAAACCCAAGAATGGTGTGATGAGTAGGTGTACTAGGCATGACCACTGACCTTAGTGAGTTGATGATAATGGATACCGAGTAGTTCGATGGCTTTTGAATGGCGTTGATGAATGGGTGTATTGAATGCAATGTTGTGTTCATAGGGTGCAATCAGCCAATCATTGGCAGAGATTTCTTGTTCCAGTTGACCCGCGCTCCAGGCGGCGTACCCGAGTGAGATTAAGATATCATCAGAGGCTTGTGCATGAGAGAGATTAAGGAATGCCTTTTTTTTGGTGCTTACGTGAATAGGGCTATGATGATGGGTTGCTGGAGACAGTAGATAAGCCTGTTGTTTCTTAATTGGGCCACCCAGTTGTAAAGGGGGGAGTAACTCCGTGTTGCTTGGGAGAGGAATGTTAAGATGAGTTAATAACTTTGAAGAAGAGAGAGTTGATGGTTTATTGAGAATAAAGCCTTGTGAGCCAGAGGGTGAATGAGAAAATAGGTAGACGACGCTATTAGTGAACAGCGGGTCCTGTAAAGTGGGCGTTGCGATGAGCAGGCAGTGACGGAGCTGATGGATGTTCATGGTGTTTGAAGTGTTATGTTAATGAGCCTATTTGATCCTGATTTTATCTAATTTTGTTCGTCGGGGATAGTGTGGCGAGCGGTCATATCAAAAGGATGCGCAGAGTAGTAGGCATATGGGCATTAATTTGCGATAATCTCTCGGCTTAATTATTTTGACCGTGGAGGGATCATGACAGTGGAAAGTATTAGCCGCCCGGCTACACATCATATTGATATTTCATCGCAAGCCTTATTGGAGCATGCATTAGCACGTCGTGAGGGGGTGCAAGCTAAAACGGGGGCACTGGTAGTGGAGACAGGTTCTCGCACAGGGCGCTCACCTAAAGATCGTTTTATTGTTCGTGATGAGACTACGGCACACACAGTGGATTGGGGGCAGGTGAATCAGCCCATTGATCCGGCTGTTTTTGAATTATTATGGAATAAAGTTGACCATTACTTGCAGGCGCGCGATGAACGATTTACATCGCACTTGCAGGTGGGTGCTGATGCGACTCAGGGTCTTCCTGTGACTGTTGTGACTGAACTGGCTTGGCATAATTTATTTGCCCAGCATCTTTTTATTACCCCCCCTGCGGAGCAACAATCCAGTAATCCTGGTTGGGTGATACACAGTGCCCCTGGGTTTTATGCAGACCCAGTGATCGATGGCACGACGAGTGAAGGTGCGGTGATGATTAACTTCACATCGAGACGGATTTTAATTTGTGGTATTCGTTATGCTGGTGAAATGAAAAAAGCGATGTTTACCGCCATGAATTATTTGATGCCGGGTGCTGATATTTTACCGATGCATTGTGCCGCTAATCTTTCTGACGAAGGTATCGTGACCTTGTTTTTTGGATTATCAGGCACCGGGAAAACCACGTTATCAGCCGAGTCTGGTTGTTTGTTAATCGGTGATGATGAGCATGGCTGGACGAACGATAGCGTGTTTAATTTTGAAGGTGGGTGTTATGCCAAGTGCATTGCATTATCGCAGGAGCAAGAGCCAGAGATATGGACGGCTGTCAGTCAAACGGGTGCTGTTTTGGAAAATGTGCGTTTAAAGGCTGACGGAGAGCCAGATTTTGATGATGATAGTTTGACGCAAAATACTCGAGGTGCCTATCCGCGATCCTTTTTATCTGGAGCCGTGGATGATAATCGTAGCCATTCTCCCAGTGTTGTGTTGTTTCTTGCTTGTGATTGTTATGGTGTTCTGCCACCGATTGCCTCGCTGACGAAAGAGCAGGCAGCGTATTACTTTTTGAGTGGTTATACTGCATTAATGGGAAGTACTGAAGTGGGTAGTACAGCAGCCATACAGCCCACGTTTAGCACTTGTTTTGGTGCCCCTTTCTTTCCACGACCTGCACATATTTATGCGGATTTATTGATGCGACGAGTAGAAGCGACACATGCTCAGGTCTATTTAATTAATACCGGTTGGACGGGAGGAGCTTTTGGTCAAGGCGGGAACCGTTTCTCAATTGCGACAACGCGACAGATGGTGCGTGCGGCAAGACAAGGCGAAGTATTGAAAACTTCTAAACAGCGTATGCCGGGATTTGGTTTTGAGATACCTTTACAATTATCAGGCGTGGATGCCGCGCTCTTAAATCCTGTAGAGGCATGGCATGATTCAGCAGCTTATCAGGCCCAGGCGAATGCGTTGATTCAAAAATTCCAGCATAATTTCCAGCGGTTTACGGTTTCTGAAGCGGTAGCTCATGCGGGGCCCCAGGAATTTTGAAGAGACAAGGCTTGAGTGTTCAGGCAAATATAGCAGCGGTTAAGAGACATATCGCCGCTGCCTTGCAGCAATCAGGGCGCGATGAAGATCGGGTGTCGATAGTGATAGTGACAAAGCGTCATCCTGTGCGTGTCATTCAGTCTGTCGTTGAGGCGGGTATTCAAGATATTGGTGAAAGTTATGTGCAAGAAGCCCTGGCCAAACAAGCTGAATGGAATGACCCTCGTATACGGTGGCATTTCATTGGTCATGTTCAGTCTAATAAATGTGCTTTAATTGCAGCTCATTTTTCATGGGTACATTCGGTGTCCAGTGTGAAGGTCGCCTTGGCTTTAAGTCAGGCGAGATCTTCGTTGAATGATCCTTTAAATGTCTGTATTCAGGTGAATATAATGCAGGAGCCCCAAAAATCAGGCGTTGCTGTGGAAGACTTAGAGGAGTTGGTGCATTGTGTGGCCTCCCAGCCGGCATTGCGATTAAGGGGATTGATGTGTGTTCCACCTAGGTCTCTAGCAGAGCAGGTATTGCGCCAGTATTTTGATGATATGGTGCGATTAAAGGAGTTATGGACACAGCGAGGTATCTTTATGGATACTTTGTCGATGGGGATGTCACAAGACTATGAGTTGGCTGTTCGGTCGGGGAGCACGATGGTGCGAATCGGTGAGGCCATTGTCGGGTCACGTCGTTTTGAGTAAGTCATCAAGTGTAAGAAAATAGTAAGGAGTTTAGCATGCAGCCATTGGTTAATGCGTTGGTTTTTTTAGGGGATTTCATTGTTTCAACGTATCTTTATGTATTAATTTTACGATTATTCATGCAGAAATATCGCGTGAGCTGGCATAACCCCCTATCACAACTCGTTATTCAGTTAACGAATCCAGTGATCAAGCCTGTGCGCCGTTTTATTCCAGGTATAGGAGGGTGGGACGGTTCTATCGTGGTTTTACTGGTAGTTTTACAAGCCCTATGGACTATGGTTTGGCTGGAAGTGGCTGGTATCACCTCTATGTCCTGGGTGGGTCTTGTGATAGTTGCTGTGTGCATGGTCGTGCAGAAAGTGTTGAATGTTTATATCATCTTAGTCATTGCCTCAGCATTGATGAGTTGGCTGCCGGCATTGCAGCAGCACCCCGTTGCACAGTTGGTGGTGTCCATTGTTCGCCCTGGGTTGCAACAGATACAGCGACGGATACCGTCGATTGCAGGGTTTGATTTTTCTCCTGTCATTGTCTTGGTGGGGATACAGTTAATTAAAATTATTGCATTAAACCCTTTGATGGCCTGGGCTGTATCCTTGCATGGTTAGGTTGTATTAGAGCTAGTCATGGCGTTAGCTTTGCATTAGTATTGGCAAATAAAAAACAATCAGTGTGAGGCGTGTTGATGAGTAAGATGATACAAGATATAACCGATGCAGCGTTTGAAGAGGCTGTGATGGGGTCCAGTACGCCGGTTTTGGTTGATTTTTGGGCACCCTGGTGTGGGCCTTGTAAGATGATCGGTCCTATTTTGGAAGAATTAGCGGGGCAATATGCCGAGCGGTTATCCATTATGAAAATGAATGTGGATGAGCAGCCTGAAACTGCTTCCCAGTATAGTGTTAGAGGGATTCCTACCTTGCTGATTTTTAAAGGAGGGGAATTGGTATCGACTCATGTTGGGTTAATCAATAAAGGTGATCTGATGGCTCTCATTGAGAAGCAACTGTAAGTATACTGCTTAGAGGAGGTCTCTGAGCTTTCTTTGCCTAGAGAGTCTCGTGGGGCTGTATTGATTTTTGCAATTTAACCCGATATGATGCTCCCGTAGCCTATTCATTGGCGTGCTCTGCCGAATTTATAGTAACCCATACTTTCAAATGAATCTCTAAGCGCATATCGCGCACAAAAAATCAAAGGTCGTTATGAATCTAACTGAATTAAAAGAAAAAAAACCAACAGACATTTTGGATATTGCCAAAGGGTTTGGTCTAGATAACTCTGCGAATAAGCGTATTCAAGATGTTATTTTTGATATTTTAAAAGCACAAGCTAAAAAAGGTGAGGCGATCTTCGGTGGCGGTGTGCTGGAAATCCTGCCAGATGGCTTTGGATTTTTGCGCTCAGCCAGTTGTTCTTATTTGGCGGGTCCCGATGATATCTATGTTTCCCCTAGTCAAATTCGCCGGTTTTTCTTGCGCAAAGGGGATACGCTATTTGGTAAGATTCGTCCTCCTAAGCAAGGCGAACGCTATTTTGCATTGCTTGAGCTAGAGTCTATCAACGGTGAAGTGCCGGCTAAGTGTAAAAACAAAATTCCTTTTGAAAATTTAACGCCGATTCACCCTAACCAACGATTAACGATGCAAGTGGGTAATGGTAGTACAGAAGATATTACAGCACGGGTTATCGATTTGGCGGCCCCTATTGGTAAAGGTCAGCGAGGTATTATCGTTTCACCGCCTAAAGCGGGTAAAACCATGATGTTGACTAACATCGCACACTGCATTGAAATGAATCACCCTGAGTGTGAATTGATTGTTTTGTTAATCGATGAGCGCCCTGAAGAAGTAACAGAAATGCGCCGCTCTGTGATGGGTGAAGTGCTGGCATCGACTTTTGATGAGCCAGCAACTCGGCATGTTCAAGTCGCTGAAATGGCGATTGAAAAAGCGCGTCGCATGGTGGAACACAAAAAGGATGTCATCATTTTATTGGATTCAATTACACGATTGGCGCGAGCCTATAATACAGTTAGTCCAGCTTCTGGGAAGGTGCTAACAGGTGGTGTGGACGCCAATGCGCTTCAACGACCCAAACGTTTTTTTGGTGCTGCTCGAAATATTGAAGAAGGGGGTAGTCTAACGATTATTGCAACGGCTCTGGTTGAGACTGGCTCCAAAATGGATGACGTTATTTTTGAAGAATTTAAAGGGACGGGTAATAGCGAATTAATACTAGATAGAAAAATTTCAGAT
>JABABC010000098.1 GCA_014238445.1 Coxiellaceae bacterium | reverse complement strand
CTGTCGCTTCCGTATAAAACGCGGTATTGTCTGTTTTGCTTGAATTCTTACACTGTTCTTGTGTTGATTAACATTGTTCAATAAACAAGGAGAGTAAGGATGTCTAAACCGATTATTTTAGCTTTATTTTGTACGTGCTTGGTATCTACCGTTGCCTTGGCTGCGAATGAGTCTCAAGGCCCAGCAACAGCCATGGAGCATGGTTCATCGTCCGTGTCAGTGGCTAAAGCGTCAATAGTTGATATTAATCAGGCTACGGTGGCTGAGTTTGAAGCTTTACATGGGTTAGCGGATTCTAAGGCGAAAGCCATTGTGAGTTATCGTGAGGCGCATGGTAACTTTAATGCGGTATCCGAGTTGGTTTTAGTGAAAGGTATTGGAGACAAGCTGCTTCAAAAGCTTGAGGATGAAAATCCTGGCCGTTTGGCCTGTGCAACCTCTTGAGTGTGCAGAAGTATGAGTAACGATTTTGCCATCCTGGTCTTATTACAGATTCGGATGGCAGGTTGTCGTTTAGATGAAGCGGTTTAGGTTTTTTTATCAACCATCTTGATGGGTACTTCACAGATCGTTTCGATGAGGATGCTTGAAACTTCATAAGGATCTGCGTTTGCACCAGGGCGTCTATCTTCAAGGTAGCCATAGCCATTGGTTTTGACCGCTTTGGGGATTCGAATGGACGCGTTGCGGTCACCGACACCCGCTGAGAAGGTGTTGATATCGGACGTTTCACAATCGCCCACTAAGCGATCTTCCAGGCCAACGCCATAGAGTGGGATATGTTTTTTATGCCGTTGTTCAAGGCGTTGAATAGCGCTCTCGATGGTTTGCCACCCTGTGTTTTTATCTCGCATGGCTTTGGTGGAAAAGTTGGTGTGTTTACCTGCGCCATTCCAACTGCCTTTTACGGGTTTGGGTTCAAGAGCTGCTGTGATGCCATATTCTTCCCCAATGCGATACAGTAACCAGCGCGCAACCCATAGGTGGTCACTCACGGTTAATGGATCAGCATTTTCACCGTCAATATTACGATAGCCCACCTGAAATTCCCATTGACCTGGCATGACTTCTGCGTTGGTTCCAAAGAGCATGAGGTTGGCAAACAGACAGGCGTCAGTATGGTCTTGTACAAAGTCACGACCAAAGGCCTCATCAGCACCGACGCCGCAATAAAAAGGGCCTTGAGGCGCCGGGTATCCACCTTCAGGCCAACCTAGCGGTGTTAGGCCTTGAAATAGGGTGTATTCTTGTTCGAAACCAATCCAGGGGTCTTGGGTCTTACGACAGGTTTCCATTTGCTGGCGTACTGCCGCTCGCGTATTGCTGGGGTGTGGTGTTGTATCGTCAGTGAAAACTTCACAGAGCACCAGGTAGTTACCCTGGCCGGTCAGTGGGTCAGGGAAAAAAGAACAGGCTTTTAAAATAAGGTCAGAGTCATGGCCTTGTGCTTGTTGCGTGGATGAGCCATCAAAACCCCAATCAGGAAAGTCACTGAGTTGCGCCTCTCCTTTTGGTAAGCGCAGCATGCGTGTTTTAGAGCGCAAGCGTTTGGTAGGTACAGTGCCGTCAATCCAAATATAAGTAGCTTGTGAGATCATGTTCATCCTTTTTTGATTGTTCAGTAAGTAGAGATTCAAGCGTTAGTAATTATAACGAATCCCCGTTAAATATTAAAGTGTTATAGAACTGCGGGGAGTTTCATACTGCGATCTTGAGTGTTTCAAACGTGATGGCGTGCTGGTCATCTATGCGTAAAATTTGAGCGGTTTCTTCCCAAGCGCCTAAGACGTATCGTAAAGCGGGTTGGTCGTCGACAGTCAGGTGGTGCAAGTCGGGTTTATGGGTGTGGCCATGAATGAGGCAATTCACCCTGTATTGTTTGATGAGCTGAGTGGTGGCTTGCAGGGTGACATCATAGCGAGCATTGTCAGAAGCGGTGGTAGGTCTATTTTGGCTGGCTTGACGAACTTTATTAGCTATGTTTTGGCGCCAGGAGAGTGGTAGGCAAAGGAACAGTTTTTGTAGCCAGCGTTGTTGTGTGATCATTCGAAAACGCTGGTGGTTAGTATCATCGGTGCACAGTGAGTCGCCATGACATAACAGTAGTGACTTGCCATAGCAGTCGATAGTGCAGGGGTCTTGAATAAGTGTAGCGCAAGCACTGCTAGCAAAGTGTTTACCCATGAGAAAGTCTCGGTTGCCCTGCATCAGGTAAATTGCAGTGCCTTGTTGAGATAGTGTTTGAAGTGCTAGACAAACGTTTTTTGTGAGCGGTGTGATGTCGTCATCACCGACCCATACTTCAAAGAAGTCACCTAAAATATAGAGCGCATCAGCATGAGTGGCTTTTTTTTCAACAAATTCGAGGAATGCACGGGTGATCTCAGGGTGGGATGCGCTGAGGTGAAGGTCTGATATGAAATAAGTATGGCGTGTCATGGCAGTGCAGTGTAGCATACTTTTT
>JABABC010000112.1 GCA_014238445.1 Coxiellaceae bacterium | reverse complement strand
TTGCTTCGCTGTCACTTGAATACGGGCAGTGTTTCTCGAGTGTTGAGTTATAATTCGCCAGGGTTGCTTCGCATTTTTTTAGACGGTCATCAAATGTCTCATAGTTTAAGTGTAATATGAATTGATTCCATTGTATTTTAACAGTGTTTTGTATCAATTCAATTTGTTTAATCCATTTCTTTATGGTCTTAATATGCACCCGTGTGTCTGTGCCGTTATACCTCGTTTTTAGTGCCTCATACTGAGCGTATATATGTAGCGTTTCATAGTTTTGCCTCTCAAGCTGTCTGTCTATCAGCAAAGTTGCTCGGCTGTCACTCGGATCCGGGCAGTTGTAGACGATTTTTGAGTTATACTTCTCCAGGGTTGCGTTGCATCTTTCGAGGTGGTCATCAAATGTCTCATAGTTTAAGTGTAATATGAGTTGATTCCATTGTGTTTTAACATTCGTCTGTATCGATGCAATGCTTTCGAGGGTAGGATGTGTGTTAGTTTCTATTTCTGCGATATACCCTTCGAATGTTTGTCGTATATCGATAGTTGATACACCGCTAATCGAATCCAGCTGTTCAACGTGTGCTGAAATAAGATTCTTCAGGTCTGTTTGTTCTATAAATCGATCCAGTAATCCTTGAACCATGTAGAATGATTCTGGTGTGGTTGTGATGTATGTTTGGCATTGTTCAAGATAGGCTTCTTTTTTCTTTTCTAGAGTTGATGTCGTGTCAGCTTTTCCTGCGGTGCAGTGTTCCTCGCCGGGGGTGGTGGAGCTGTCTTTACGACCTTCTTTCCATGTGCTAATGAATTTCTCTAATTTCTCATTATGATCTTTAGTTTCTTTTAATGCAGCGCTCTCTTCAGCCTCTTCGAGTGGTGTCTTAGAGAAAAGAGCATTATTTTCTACGATATCAGAGACTGTTAATGTCACATCTGGGTTTTGCATCTTTTCGAGGTCTGTTCGAAATGTATGTAAATGATCGTTTAATGTTGTAAAAAATGACTTCGGGTGGGGTTGCGCTAGTAAAGCCAGCTCATTCTCAAGATGGGCTTGTTTATCCTTACAATCATTCAGCTTCTTACTCCTTAAAAGTAATGCCTTTCTGCAGGCTGTCACTGCTGCTTCTTTTGCTTTCTCATCATCGCATTTTGGTTTAATGGTTGCTTGAATTCTTTTAACGTACCCCAGTAGCTGCCGTGAAGTGCAGTTTTCAAAAGCTGTTGTATAGTTTTTAGGAATTATAAATGTTATGTCGATTGCGGAGTTTTGTTGTGAAGCCAGTTTGGATTGCTGATCCAAGCTAGCTGTTATTTGAGCGAATGAGCGATGAACTTGTCTCTTATAATTTTCGGGGTCGCCTAGTTTTTCGACTCGCCTTGGAATTACTGCTTCTGTTTCCAAACGCGCCCATTCTCTTATGATGTTAAAAGGGTTGATCGTTATCGCTTGTGGCACTTGTGGCATGATTTGGCCCCGCTCATTTGGTTATTGTTATAACCAGCGGATGCTAACACAGTAATATTAACAAAATCTTAACTGATAACCTTAATTGGAATGCGTAATTTTTTGATAATTAATCAGTTAGTTGAACGGTTGATTATGTTGAAGTCTTGTTTGAGATACTGATGTTTACAGGCTAAACGGTTGATTTTACCGCTGGTTGTGGTTGGGAATGCCGGAGATTTCACAAGTCCGATACACTGCGTTTGGATTCCGAGTTGATGGAGTATGGCAGTGCGACTTGATGCGAGTAGTGTGTCTTGCTGTTCTTCTGGGTAACGTGGGTGGTGGATGAGGACAATGAGCGCTTCTTCCTGTTCGTGCTCAATGGCAAAAGCAACCACTTGCCCATGTTGTAGCTCCGGGCTTGCTTGCATCACAACCCACTCAATATCATCGGGTGACATGTTTTGTCCACGAATAATTAATGTGTCTTTCATGCGCCCAGTAATATACAACTGACCCTCCATGATAAAGCCTGCGTCACCGGTGCGTAAGTAGTTTTCTGGGTCTCCTTCAAGTGTATTGTGAAATGTTTTTGCAGAGAGCGTGGGTTGATTCCAATAGCCTGATGCAACACTAGGCCCTGTGATCCAAATTTCCCCAACGCACTTTTCGGGTAATATTTTCTGTGTGGTGGTGTCAACGATGTGCAGTGTGTGATCTGGAAAGGAGGTTCCGTGAGCGATTAACGTTTTATTCGATTGCTCTGTAATATTAGCATTGCCATGTTGCAGTGCCTTTGTATCAAAGTTATGGGATTCTAACCCTTGCATACGCCAATCCCCGCTGGCATGAACGGTGGCTTCAGCAAGCCCATAACAAGCGTGAAAGATGGTTGGGTCAAAATGGCAGGTTTTAAAAGCATTAATAAATTGATGAAGCTGTTCTATCCTCACGGCATCTGAGCCTACAAAGGCTAATGACCATGATGATAAATCTAAATCTTTACATTTTTCAGCAGTAATATGCTGACAACAATGCGCAAAGGCAAAACAAGGGGCGCCGCTTATTACACCCGGATATTGCGAGATGGTTTTCAGCCACGTGTCCGGGCGTTTCAGAAAACTGAAGGGGGATAGAATTACACTCAAACAGCCAGCATACAGTGGGATTAATATCGCATTGATAAGCCCCATGTCATGATGATGCGGTAACCAGTTGACGGCAGTTTGCAAGTGTTGACGCCCAGTTGTTTTGACCCATTTGATAAGGTTGTTAATGTTATTAGAAGCGTTTTCATGTGAAATGATGACACCCTTAGCAGTGCCAGTTGTGCCTGAGGTATATTGCAGATAAGCGATTGAATGTAATGTCATGGTGATGGTGTGTGAGGTTGTTGGAATCGTTGCTGTATCAACAATCTGGATGTTTTTTTTATATTGATCTTTAATGGGTGAATGGTGTGTTGAGTATGTTTTTAGCCGTTCTGTATGTTGAGCAGTAGTCAGTATTAACGAGGAGTTAGCGTTATGTGCGATGCTTTGCAGTCTGACCATGCTGATTGACTGTGGAGTGAGTAAGCCCTTTAGTGGTGCACAGGGAATACCGATGGTATTGCTCATCATGCAGGCTAATAAAGCGCAAATCATCTCAATGCTATTATCATAGAGTAGTATAACGCGAGCGCCAGGCTCACATTGCGAGTGGATATAGCGAGCGATGCTGTGTGATCGATTTGAGAGTGTTTGGTAGGTGATCTCTTCAGTGGCCTTTCCAAAGCTATCAAGTGTTTTATAAGCTATTGCATCACCTTGATGCTCTGCATGGTATTGCAGGGCCATTAGGGCATTATGAAATTCAGGCGCTGGCAAGGCGTTCATCGATCAGATCAGCAAGTTGTTGTAGTGTTTCGATGGGTAACAAATCTTCTTCATTGAGACTAATATGAAATTCAATTTCAATGGATGCAACGAGGCTAATAACATCAACGGAGTCGAGGTTTAAATTGCCTTGTATGGTAGATTGGCTATCAATGTCGCTCATGTTAATCCCGAATTCCTGGTTAAGTAGGGTTTTTAATCCAGTTAACGTATCCATTACTGCTCCTTAGTTGTGACTCTATATTTATTATAGGGGATTTACCGGTATAAATCATGGGTGTGAATATAGTCCTTAACCGCTGGGCTGACGCCAGTGCAGGACTGTGTGGCATCACTGAAAGCGGCGCGGATGGCAGTGGAGGTGATGGCTGGTGGTGTGTGCGGGTCGAGAAGGATCTTACCTTGCTGGTGTTGTGTCAAAACGTGAGGGTCTTCTGTGGAATGGCGCGAAAGGAGTTGTTGCTGCCAGGGAGAAAACTGTAATGCGTGTTCTGAGCGCCCAATAATCAACAAATGGCAGTCATCCAGTATATGGGTATAGTCGTGCCAGGTGTTAAAGTTATTAAAAGTTTCAACGCTGAGAATAAAACAGAGTGCGTGTTTTGGGTATAAGGCATGTAGGGCTTTCACGGTGTCTCGTGTATAAGCAGGCCCGGGTTGTTTCAGCTCTAGGGTGTTAATGTGCCAATGTGTGTGCTCTGCTATAGCCAGTTGAAGCATCTGCTTTCGGTGCGTTGCACTAGTTTTTACCCCTGGTTTATGGTGATGGTTCTGGTTGGGTAAAAAGTGCATGGAATGCATGGAATATAGTTTAAAGCAATGTTCTGCCATGCTGATATGGCCATGATGGACCGGGTCAAAGGTACCACCAAGGAGACCCATGAGAGGAAACTGAGGTGCTGTCATCGTGCTGTGCGCGTAGGGGTTTGTGTCAATTGCAGTAATAGTCTTTCACAGCGTTGCCAAAATGATCCGGTCTGAGCTCCTTTGATAGTTTGGTCGAGGTGGGTGCATTGTTGTAACAGTTCGGTAATGGATTGTCGGGTGAGGCGCTTCAGTGCTGATTGCAATAAGGGTTTTTGTGATGACCAGGCTGATGCGGTGGCCTGTGCCAGTGAGGTCCCCTGTTCAATTTGCCAGGCCATGGGCAGTAGTGCGCGCAAC
>JABABC010000271.1 GCA_014238445.1 Coxiellaceae bacterium | reverse complement strand
GAAGGGTTATTGCGCACCATGTATGACGGTCGTAATCGATTGACATCGGAGGTTTCTGAGCAATTATTAACGCATTTCTCTAAACAGGTGTATCACACCGTTATTCCACGCAATGTTCGGTTAGCCGAGGCGCCTAGTCATGGGGTTCCTGTCGTGCATTATGATAAGCGGTCTCAGGGCGCAATTGCTTATTTGGCATTAGCGAGTGAATTTTTGCAGCGTCATCGTAGCGTGGGTCATGTGATGAGTGAGGCAGTAGCAACAACGGAGGCAGTGTAATGCAAAAGAAAAGAGGCTTGGGGCGTGGTTTAAGTGATCTGGGGCTGGGTGAATTGCTGAAAGGGAGTAGTTCGTCGGTCGTCATTGATGCGCCGGTTGTGAGTGCAGATTCTAAGGTGGTATCCGCGGCAGCTCAGGGTTCTTCGCTTTGTCAGTTGAGTGTTGATCAGGTGGTTGCGGGTCGGTATCAGCCTCGTACGCAGTTTGCGCCAGGTGCCTTAGAGGAGCTGGCTCAATCCATTCGTTCGCAGGGTGTGATTCAGCCGGTTGTGGTTCGAGAGACTGATCGAGGGTATGAGTTGATTGCTGGTGAGCGCCGTTGGCGGGCTGCTCAATTGGCGGGTCTGAAAGTTATCCCTGCCATTGTTCGAGAATTGAGTGATGATGCAGCGGTAGCTATGTCTTTGATCGAAAATATTCAGCGCGAAGATTTGAATGCGATTGAAGAGGCTGTGGCTTTGAATCGTTTATTGCATGAGTTTTCATTAACACACCAAGAGGTTTCAGAGGTGGTGGGGAGGTCTCGTACAGCCGTGTCTAACTTGGTTCGATTATTGCGATTACAGTCTGCGGTAAAGACCATGGTAGAAAATGGCCAGTTGGAGATGGGGCATGCGAGGGCTTTATTGTCATTAGAAGGTGCCCAACAGGTAGATGTAGCAAAGAGTATTGTCGCGAGGGGGTTGTCGGTACGTCAGGCCGAGGCCTGGGTGAAAGCATTGGCGGAGTCTGTGGGTGCAGATACAGCAGTGCCAGCAGAAATTGACCCAAACATTAAAAAATTACAACATGATTTGTCTGATAAGTTGTGTGCGCGAGTGGTGATTCGGCATCAGCCTAAAGGGAAAGGCCAGTTAGTGGTGCATTATAATAGTGTGGATGAGCTGGATGGTATTTTAGGTCGAATTCAATAGCGAGGCACTGTTTGATGAAGGTGGGTTTGTTTGGCGTTGTGGTGCTTATTATTGGGGTGGTGATTGGTATGCGGGTAATGCATCAGTATGGTGAGTGTGGGTCGGGGAAGCCGGTTTTTCGAGGGGCAGACTTTTTTGAGCAATATACAGCAGATGCTTCAGTGCCCACGCAGTAGGTAGATCAATATCTTAAGAGCGCATTAATAGATCCATTATCGTGCAGAAGTCATTATTAAAGCGTCATCGAATGCGTGGCTCGGGTGGAGTATTCACAGGCCTTTTTTCCGATCGATGGTCTGTTGAGCCGTTGCACAAAGCCCAGAAAGCCATTATACTCGCGGTCAATTATCAAGGGGCCATGGAACATGTCGGTGAGTTGTGATCACGTGCAACAACACGGTGCACGGAGTGCATTATCAGTAACGCCAAAGCGAATTGTAATTATTCAATCCATCGTGATTGTAATGACGACTTTAATGGCTTTTTTTTATGGCGGGCGGTCCACGGCATTATCTGTCGCGCTTGGCGGAATGGCTGTATTGTTGCCTAATGCATTGTTTGCCATGATATTCTTGTGTCGTTCTCGAGTAAGAAGCGGTTCATCAATTTTAGCTATTTTTTATTTGGGTGAAATGGCAAAGTTATTATTAAGCGCCAGTTTAGCGATTGCTTTTTTATCGTATTTTTCACTGAGCATTATCCCGTTATTAGTGGGTGTTGCCTTGGTGAGTGTCAGTTTAGTGTTAGCGCCCTTGGTGCCAATGGCTTCTGTAAGGTAGTGATGATGAGCCAAGAAAAGATGACCTCAACGGAATATATCCAACATCATTTATTGCATTGGCAGCACCCGATTGGTACAGCCTCACATAATAGTTTTTGGGTGATTAACGTAGATACATTGGTGGTATCGATATTGCTAGGTATGGGCATTCTAGGTGTATTTTATTGGGTAGCAAGACGAGTGGTAGTGGGAACACCCGGTAAGCTGCAAAATTTTGTTGAATACGCCATTGAACTGGTTGATAGTATGACCAAGCAAGTGTTTCATGGCGAAAACCCGGTGATTGCCCCCATGGCATTAACCATTTTCTTATGGGTATTTTTAATGAACCTGATGGATTTACTACCAGTGGACTTGTTGCCGCGTTTGTTAGCCCTGGTCGGTGTTACGCATTTTCGAGCGGTGCCAACAGCCGACATTAACCTACCTATTGCCTTAGCCTTAACCGTATTTATTATGATTATTTATTATAACTTCAAGGCTAAGGGCGTTAAGAATTTATTAATTGAAATTTTATCTAAGCCTTTTGGTTGGTATTTTATGCCAGTTAATATTTTTTTTCGTCTCGTGGAAGAAATTGCCAAACCTCTGTCTTTATCACTCCGGCTTTTTGGTAACTTGTTTGCAGGCGAGCTGATTTTTGTTTTAGTGGCAGCACTGATACCTTTTTGGCTTCAGTGGTTCCCGGGTGGTATTTGGGCGATTTTTCATATTTTAATTATCACAATCCAAGCCTTCATATTTATGATGCTGACGATTGTCTATTTAAGTATGGCGCATGAGACACACTAACTATAATTATAAATAAGGAGCACATGATGGAGATTGTACATACACTGGTTGGTTTATATGGGAACATTTTTATTGCGGCCGCACTATTGATTGGTATTCCTTCAATGGGAACGGCGATTGGTTTTGGTTTGTTGGGCGGTAAGTTTTTGGAAGGGATTGCACGTCAACCTGAATTGAAATCCATGTTAATGGGTAATATGTTTTTGATGGCTGGATTATTAGATGCCTTTGCTGTGATTGGACTGGTGATGGGTTTCTTGATGCTTTTTTCTCCTGCGGTATTTATGCCTGCTTTAACACCCGCAATGTCTAAAATACACACAATGCTAGCGGCTGGATAATCAGTGTCATTGGATGAATGAATCGGGGTAAGCGACTATGAATTTGAATTTAACCATATTAGGGCAAATGATTACTTTTGCACTTTTTATATGGTTCACCATGAAGTTTGTTTGGCCTGTGTTGATTCGGGCTATGGAAGAGCGCCGGCAAAAGATCGCTGATGGCTTGGAGGCTGCGGAGCAAGGTGTGAAGGAGCTGGAGTTAGCGCAGTATCAATCAGAAGCCATACGTACTGACGCAAAAGCTGAGGCCGCCGCTATTATCGAACAAGCTAACACACGTGTGCACCATATGATTGAGGAAGCCAAAGCAGCGGCTCGTGTTGAGGGTGGTCGTTTATTAGAGCTGGCTCAGTCCGATATTCAAAAAGAATACACGCAGGCGAAAGAAGCATTGATGGCTCAAGTTAGCCAGTTGGTAGTCGCTGGTGCTGAAAAAGTCTTGCAGCAAGAATTGACCGTCAATGTTGAGCTTGATCAAAGTATTGTCTCTGATGCAGTGGGTGAAGTGTAATGTCTCAATGGGCAACAATGGCAAGGCCTTATGCGAAGGCCCTGTTTAAGCAAGCAAAACAGCAGCGGATGTTACATCAGTGGTTGCCTGTTTTGGCTGCGTTGACGCAGGCTGTCAATGATCATTCCATGCGAACTGTGTTAGAGAGTCCTTACTATGAAGATGAGCAACGCGAATCAATTTTGCTGGAAGTCGTGCAGGCATTGCCTGGTTTTTCAGAGGATTCTGTGACTTCTGTGCAGGATTTTTTGCAGGTTTTGACACTGAACAAGCGGTTGGCCGTTTTGCCAGAGATTCATCAGCTGTATGTAGCACTGTTAGAGCAACATGAGGGTGTTGTGACAGCGCAAGTTCGCTCAGCACGCTCATTAGTAGAGTCAGAAGTCGTGTCTATTCAAGCCTATATAGAAAAAACATTGTGTGCGAAAGCACAATTGGAACTGAGCGTTGATACGACCTTAGTGGGTGGTGTTGTTGTTCAAGTCGGTAGTTGGGTGATGGATGGTTCGGTCAGTAATCGACTGGCCCGTTTAAGTGAAAGTTTAAGAGGTTAATAGCAATGTCAGCAACACAATTAGAAGCATCTGAAATCAGTAAAATTATTCAATCTAGAATTGATGGCATGAATGTGCAAGCTGAGATCAGAACAGAGGGAACAATTGTTAATTTAAAAGATGGGATTGTTCGTATTTACGGCCTGACTGATGTCATGTTCGGAGAGATGATTGAGTTTCCAGGGGGTACTTTTGGATTAGCCTTTAATTTGGAACGCGATTCCGTGGGTGCGGTGGTATTAGGACCTTACACACACCTTGAAGAAGGTATGGTCGCCCGCTGTACGGGTAAGATTTTAGAAGTGCCTGTCGGCGAAGCTTTATTAGGCCGTGTTGTGGACACTTTGGGTCGCCCTATTGACGGTAAAGGCCCTGTTGAAACTGACCTGATGTCAGCGATTGAAAAAATTGCTCCAGGTGTGATTGAACGACAGTCCGTTGACCAACCATTGCAGACAGGCATTAAGTCGATTGATGCCATGGTGCCTATTGGTCGTGGACAGCGTGAATTGATTATTGGCGATCGGCAGATTGGTAAGACCGCCATTGCGATTGATGCCATTATTAATCAGAAGGATACGGGTGTTAAATGTATCTATGTTGCCATTGGGCAAAAAGCGTCTTCGGTGGCTGCTGTTGTTCGTAAGCTAGAAGAGCATGATGCGTTGAAGCACACGATCATTGTCGCTGCTAATGCTTCTGATGCTGCCTCGCTTCAATACCTTGCTCCCTATGCGGGTTGTTCTATGGGTGAATACTTTAGAGATAAAGGCGAAGATGCGCTCATTGTTTATGATGACTTAACAAAGCAGGCCTGGGCCTATCGTCAAATTTCATTGTTATTGCGCCGTCCACCTGGGCGTGAAGCGTATCCTGGCGATGTGTTTTACTTGCATTCTCGTTTATTAGAAAGAGCGGCGCGTGTGAATGCAACTTATGTCGAGAAGATGACGGATGGTGCTGTGAAAGGTAAAACAGGATCATTAACAGCATTACCTATCATTGAAACACAAGCTGGCGATGTTTCTGCCTTTATTCCAACGAATGTGATTTCGATTACGGATGGCCAGATTTTCTTAGATGTGAATATGTTTAACTCAGGTATCCGACCCGCTATCAGTACGGGGCTGTCAGTGTCACGTGTTGGTGGTGCAGCACAAACTAAAATTGTTAAAAAACTCGCTGGTGGTCTTCGTATTGCTGCTGCGCAATATCGTGAATTAGAAGCTTTTTCACAATTTGCATCGGACTTAGATCAGGTCACTCGTAAGCAGTTAGAGCGCGGTCAGCGGATTTATGAAATGCTCAAGCAATCACAATATCAGCCATTAGATGTTGCTCAAACGGCATTCTCTTGGTTTGTGGTTGAGAAAGGCTATCTTGATGATGTTGAGTTGAGCAAAGTCACGAGCTTTGAGTCGGCGTTACATGCATACCTAGCTGATACGCAATCGGCGCTGATGCAATCCATTAACGACAAGCCAACGTTAGACCCCGATACGCTCAAGCAGATGGAGCAGGTGTTAGAGCAGTTTAAATCCACGCAAACTTGGTAGATAACGAACGAGGAAAGTGACCATGTCACGCGCTAGAGAAATTCATAAGAAAATGTCCAGTGTGAAGAGTACTCAGAAGATTACTCGTGCAATGGAGCTCGTTGCTGTCAGTAAAATGCGCAAAGCACAGGACCGCATGGCATTGTCTCGTCCTTATGCCACACATATTCGTGATGTGATTGCGCATGTAGCATCGAGTCATAGTGAGTTTAAGCATCCCTATATGGAGCAGCGTGATGAGATTAAGCGAGTAGGCTTTATTATTGTGTCAAGCGATCGTGGTTTATGCGGTGGTTTAAATATGAATCTATTTCGCACCACATTGAAAAAAATGAAAGCGTTGACCGATAGTCAAGTTGAGGTGGATGTCTGTTTGATCGGCCGTAAAGCTGAAAGTTACTTTTCACGATTAGGTGTGAATGTTGTGGGGGCCGCAACCAGTTTAGGTGATGCACCTTTAGTGACGGATCTTGTTGGTGTGGTTAAAGTGATGTTAGATCGATTTGATTCCGGGCAGCTGGATCAAGTCTTTGTGGTCGCTAATACGTTTGTGAATACCATGACGCAAAAGCCATTTGTTCGTGAGTTATTGCCGCTCCAACCCGAACCTTCTAGCAAAAAAGGGCATTGGGATTACATTTATGAACCGGATGACTCCTCAGCATTAATGACGGAGCTCTTGATTCGATACATCGAGTCACAAGTGTATCAGGCCGTGATAGAAAATATCGCGTGTGAGCAGAGTGCGCGTATGGTGGCGATGAAAAGTGCAACTGATAATGCAGGCTCACTCATTGATGAGTTGCGTTTGGTGTATAACAAGGTCAGACAATCGAGTATTACACAAGAAATTTCAGAAATTGTAGCAGGGGCTGCTGCTGTAGAATAAGCAATAGAGGTAAATTGGAATGAACACAGAAGTAACACAAGTGGGTCAAATTATTGAAGTCATTGGTGCTGTCATCGATGTTGAATTTGATAGTGGTCGTGCACCTAAAATCTATGATGCCTTGATGGTTAAAGAATCTGGTCTTGTGCTAGAAGTTCAGCAGCAGCTGGGTGATGGTATTGTGCGTACCATTGCAATGGGTGGTACAGAAGGCTTAAAACGCGGGTTAGAAGTTGCGAATACTGGAGGGCCAATTCAAGTGCCTGTCGGCAAAGAAACCTTAGGCCGAATTATGAATGTATTAGGTGAGCCTATTGACGAGGCTGGCCCCATCGGTGAGAAGCAGCGGCTGCCGATTCACCGTGCAGCTCCTGATTTTACTGACCAGTCAGGCAACGTCGAGATTCTTGAGACGGGTGTTAAGGTGATTGATTTATTATGCCCTTTTTCTAAAGGGGGTAAGGTTGGTTTATTTGGTGGTGCGGGTGTTGGTAAGACCGTTAATATGATGGAGTTGATTCGTAATATCGCCGTTGAGCACAGTGGCTACTCGGTATTTGCAGGTGTGGGTGAGCGTACGCGTGAAGGGAATGATTTCTATCATGAAATGACAGACTCTAATGTGATCGATAAAGTATCGTTGGTTTATGGTCAAATGAATGAGCCACCCGGTAACCGCTTGCGTGTTGCACTGACGGGGTTGACCATTGCGGAACAGTTTCGTGATGAAGGTCGAGATGTCCTACTGTTTATCGATAATATTTATCGTTACACCCTAGCTGGGGTGGAGGTGTCTGCATTGTTAGGTCGTATGCCTTCTGCTGTAGGTTACCAGCCTACGCTGGCTGAAGAAATGGGTAATTTACAGGAGCGTATCACGTCCACAAAAACAGGATCCATTACGTCTATCCAGGCAGTCTATGTGCCAGCTGATGACTTAACGGACCCATCACCAGCCACAACATTCTCGCATTTAGATGCAACCGTGGTGTTGTCACGTCAGATTGCTGAATTAGGTATTTACCCAGCGATTGACCCTTTGGATTCCAGTAGTCGTCAATTAGACCCACAAGTTGTTGGTGATGATCATTACGCGGTGGCCAGAGCTGTTCAGAAAACCTTGCAACGTTATAACGAATTAAAAGATATTATCGCTATTTTAGGAATGGATGAATTAGCTGAAGAAGATAAATCAACGGTGAAGCGTGCACGTAAAATGCAACGTTTCTTATCACAACCTTTCTTTGTTGCTGAAGTCTTTACAGGCGCTCCTGGTAAATACGTTTCCTTGAAAGATACCATCGCTGGTTTTAAGGGTATCCTCAATGGTGATTATGATGATATTCCAGAGCAAGCTTTCTATATGGTAGGTAGCATCGATGAAGTGGTTGAAAAGGCGCGTGAACTATAAGAAGGGTTGAGTAGATGGCTAATAAAACCATGGATCTAATCATTGTCAGTGCAGAAGCTGCTTTATTTTCAGGGAAGGTCACTCGCTTGATCGCTACGGGTGGTTCGGGTGAGCTGGGCATCTATCCTGGGCATACGGCACTGTTGACGGCCATTAAACCCGGGACGATGGAGTTTGTTTTAGATTCAGGCGAAGAGCATGTGTATTACACGTCCGGCGGATTTCTAGAAGTTCAACCGGATGTTGTGACGGTATTAGCAAATACAGCGAGTCGGGCTGAAGACCTGGATGAGTTGGCCGCTAAGACAGCAAAAGAACAAGCTGAGGCGGTATTGTTAGATAAAGTAAAAGAAGTGGATTACACAAAAGCAATGGCGGAGCTTGCAGAAGCAACGGCACAACTGCGCGCCATTCAATCATTACGTAAGCTGGTAAAAAAATAATACCTTTAAGCGTATCGTTATTCTAGTCGATCATTTAATCTTAATGTTATAGTAAGCATCTCATCAAGTGAGAGGACGTGTTATGAGTTTAAGTGTCATTGTGTTAGCTGCCGGAAATGGTAAGCGGATGTGTTCTGGCATGCCCAAGGTGTTGCACGAGCTCGCCGGGGTTCCTATGGTTGAACATGTAATCCGTACAGCTGAATCGCTTAATCCTGAATCTATTCATGTGGTCTACGGCAGTGGCGGTGCACAAGTTAAACAGGGCTTGTCACATTTGGCGGTTAATTGGATCAAGCAAGAAGAGCGTTTAGGGACGGGGCATGCGGTTTCACAAGCGATTCCCTTTTGTCATAAAGATGATCAAGTATTGGTATTGTATGGTGATGTGCCGTTAATTTCACAGGCTACCCTCAGTCAATTGTTGGCGAATACACCTGAAAATGCATTAGGGCTTGTGATTACGGATAAAAAAAATCCTTCAGGTTTAGGACGAATTCTTCGTAATGAACTGGGTAATATTGTTGCAATTATTGAGGAGAAAGACGCTAATGATCAAGAGAAAAAAATTACGGAAGTGAATACAGGGATATTAACGGCTTCAGTTCGTCAATTAAATAAATGGTTGCCACAATTAAAAGATAATAATAATCAAAATGAATACTATTTGACCGATGTTGTTTCGTTTGCCGTACGAGATGGTGTCGCTGTTGGGGGTGTGATTTCTCACTGTGAACAAGAGATGCAGGGTGTGAATGACCGTTGGCAACTAGCATCGTTAGAGCGACATTATCAGTTAGAGCAAGCAAAGGCGTTAGCATTTTCTGGTGTGAAAGTATTAGATCCGCATCGACTGGATATCCGTGGGTGTGTGTCAGTGGGTCGTGATACCGTATTAGATGTTAATGTTATTCTAGAGGGTAAGATTGTTATTGGTGAAAATTGTTATATTGGCCCTAATGTCGTTTTAAAAAATGTCACGTTAGGCGATAACGTTGAGGTGGCAGCTAATTCAGTGGTAGAGGGTGCGACGGCACATGATCGCGCTATGATTGGCCCATTTGCTAGAGTTCGTCCTGAGACAACCATCGGGCAAGGTGCCAAGGTTGGGAATTTTGTTGAAATAAAAGCCACGGATATGGGGGCAGGTAGTAAGGCCTCACATTTGTCTTATTTAGGGAATGCAACATTGGGTCATGGTGTTAATATCGGTGCAGGAACGATTACTTGTAATTATGACGGTGCCAATAAGTGGCCAACCATTATTCAGGACGGTGCTTTTGTAGGGTCGAATACATCATTAGTTGCACCTGTGACGGTAGGGAGTTATGCAACGATTGGAGCAGGCTCAACAATCAGTCGTGATGCGCCGTCAGATCAATTAACTGTAGAGCGTAGCCAACAAAAAACGGTATTAGGCTGGCAACGACCCAAAAAACACTCTGAAAAATTAGTTGAACCTTAATGCTCGATACAAGGTATAGCTATGCCAGCCGCTAGAGTTTATCAAGATATAGCGCTAGTAGTAGATCAATCACTGGAGTTGTCTGAAGCAGCTTCACATTATTTAATGCGCGTGTTGCGAGTTCAGGTTGGTGACAGAGTGACTATTTTTAATGGACTAGGAGGCGAGTATCAAGCATGCATTAAATCACTCTCTAAACGACACGTTACGGTTCAGTTGGTTGGTTTTGATGATGTTCATTCTGAATCACCACTTCAATTAGAGTTAGGGCAAGCTTTATTACGTGGCGATAAAATGGACTGGGTGATTCAAAAAGCAGTTGAGTTGGGTGTGAGTGTAATTACGCCGCTTTTGACTGAACGCGTGAGTATCAAGTTGCACTCAGACCGATTGCAAAAGCGTTTAAACCATTGGCAAGGTATTGCTATTAGTGCTTGCGAACAATCTGGGCGCTGTCATGTTCCTGTGATTCATATGCCTATAGATGTTTCAGTGTGGGTGGAAATATCAAATACCCCTGGTTTTGTAGCTTCTCCCGGTGCGCGAGCCACATTGCCTGATCAGATAAACAGTCAACAGGCGCGTATTATGATTGGTCCGGAGGGGGGCTTATCTTCAAATGATTTAATGCATTGCGACTCATCTATATGGCAACCATTTTCGATGGGGCCGCGAGTATTGCGTACAGAAACTGCTGCCATTTCGGCAGTAACTATGATGCAAATGCAATGGGGTGATTTATCGTAAGGTATCAGGACGTTATTAAATTGAAACGATGAATGATGCATGGTAGAGTAATTTCACTTTTTAGTTAAAATAGGTTCTCTCAAGGACCGAGAAAGTTCTATGGATGGAGCTTCTGGAATGGAACTCCAGAGTCAGGGGGGGTGATTTATTTCACCCCTTTTTTTTATCTATTCTTTATCATCCCTCGTGATGATCCGATAGTTTTGGCTTTCGAAATCGGTGATGCTTGTTTGATGACGCCTCTTTGTTATCTTATAGTGATCTGAGTTATATTAACGACACTGAACATATACTAAGTGTTATGTCTGCATGAAAAATTATCATAAGCATTTCGTTTTCTTCCATTTTTAATTTTTAATTATTAATTATTAATTATTAATGGTTAGTGTCGCTGTTACTCTTAATACGGCTAGGCTTAGCTCAAGTTATGTATTTGAATGATAGTAAGATGATCTGTGCCGGGCTTATCACTTCTCAGATCAGTTTAAGTTTGTCGATTGAGTGGCGTATCCATCAAAGCTATAACGAGACCTGGGTCGATACACTAAGCTTATCAGCAGTGAGAAAATACCTGTGTCGTTCATGAGACGTTAAAGTTGTTATTTCCTTTGTCTTGTCATTGCCGTATTTTTGGCTAGATAATTTTATATAAGCAAAGTATTGACTCCATGAGATGTTTTTTTTACGAAGGTGTATGTTGGCATTCTGTGACAAAAAGAGATTGGATTAATGTCAGAAGCGTCATTGTAAGAGGGTGGTTATGATGATGCTGATTTTTCGTTGTGATTGTTTTGTATTTTTTAGCCAGGGGTAGATGTCCTTCGACCTTAATAATGTTCAAACATTAAGGTAATATTAATTGGTAATTTTTCGCGCTATTTTCACGTACCTTGCTTTTTTTTGAACAAGGCGGGTGCTACATTGTTTCTAGTTATTCATCATTAACAGGAGGAATGCGATGGGGAGTCCAAAATTAGACGATTTTTTATTGTTTTCTAAAGTTGTGGAAATGAAAAACTTTTCTAAAACTGCTGAGCAATTGGGTATGGTTAAATCCATGATCAGTAAACGGATTAGTCGTTTGGAAAATCAATTAGGTGTTCGTCTATTGCATCGTAGTACACGTAGTATGTCGTTGACTGAGTATGGTGCTACCTTGTATGAATATACGCAGCGTATTGAAGAAGAGGTGAATGATGCGGTTGAAGCTATGACATTAGGTCTGCATCAGCCTAAAGGTCGACTCAAGGTTGTGGTGCCGCATAGTTTTGGTGATTATTACTTATCACAATTAGTCGCTCAATTTGTTGAGCAATTTCCTGATTTGCATATTGAGATAGAACTCAGTGCTGGATTTCCAAATCTAACGGATTCCGGGTTTGATTTAGCGATTCATGTAGGCGAACCACCGGCCACCAATGATATGTCTAAGCTCATTGGCTGGCATCAGAATGTTATTTGTGCATCAAAAGATTATTTCAAACGTAAGGGTGTTCCGACATCCGTTTATGATTTGCAATACCATAACTGCTTGGTTCAGCGAAATTTTCCGAATGCTAATGTTTGGGGTTTTCACTTTCAAAAGAAAAAGCACCAAGTGTCTGTGAATGGTAATTTTGTATCTAATAGTGCTCAATCGTTAAAGCATGCTGCGATGAGTGGCTTGGGGATTGTCAGGTTGCCTGATTATATGGTGAAAAATGAAGTGGCTGATGGCGCTCTCCAGACTATTTTCCAAGATTACTGCCCACAGAACATTGGCTTATATGCTGTTTTCCCGTATACCAAGCATATTTCACCAAAATTACGTGTTTTTTTGGATTTCTTATCTAAAAATCTTTAAATACTACTGTAAAATCAGGTGGTTGTAAGGTGTCCCCTTTGTGGCCCTTCTGTGGTATCATATTGACCCTAAGAGCTGGTGTATGACATTCATGGTATTGCCGGTTGGATAAATATTAAAGAGGTTTCTGTTATGACACAATTATCATCATCTCAAGCGCAGTTTGGTGTAAAAAATGCTGCTCTATCTCAGTTTATGAGTAAAGTGTACACCTGGATGACACTAGGCATTTTATTGTCTGGCTTGGTTGCTTTTATTATCAATAGTAATGCTGGGTTGCAATCTGCTATTTTATCTAACTCCCTGGTATTTAATACATTGTTAATTGCTCAGCTTGCATGTGTGCTCACGTTTGTCTTTATACAACAGCGATGCAGTGTTAAAACATCCATGCTTTTATATTTGGGTTATTCAGCACTGACAGGTGTGACATTTGCTGCTATTTTCTTGATTTATACGCAGCAATCTATAGCGTCTGCTTTTTTAGCCACTTCGGGTAGCTTTTTAGGCTTGAGTCTCTATGGATATACCACTCAGCGTGATTTAGGGCCAATAGGAACATTTTGCTTTATGGGTTTAATTGGCATGATCATTGTCTCAGTGCTCGGTTTTTTCTTTCCATCCATGATGGGTGGTAAAGTGCAAATGCTACTCGGTGCAGTGGGTGTTCTGGTGTTTGCAGGATTAACCGCTTATGACACACAGCGTATTAAAATGTCATTTTCACCCAGTGCGCCGATTGAGGTGCAGGGTAAAATGGTTATCAGTGGGGCGTTAAGTTTGTACCTGAATTTTATCAACTTGTTCTTAAGTTTTTTGCGTTTGTTCGGTAGTCGTAATTAAGAAACAATACCTCTGTTGTAAGGCGCTTGGATAGCGCCTTTTTTTATTCTTCTTCCAGTTTTTAATGATTTAAAAAAATGACTTTTATTGCAACACTACGGGGTTCTGTCACAAACATTAAAAAGAACATTACAACATCAGGAGAAAAAAAATGAAAACCTTACTAACACCTCTCATAGCGATCGGACTGTATTGATAGGCTATAGCGCACTGGGTGGGTGTCACAGCATCTACCCCCTTGTGTTATCATCGTCATCGCTACGAAGTGAACCCGGCATATACGGAGCAACTCGAACAAGCAGTGCTTATTTTCGACAGAACCTCAAACATCGACAGGCAGGGTCTAGAAGTAAACATGCCAAAGGACCTTGTGTAAACCATTGCAAGCCTTTGTCTTTGCTTTAGTAAAATATCTTACTTGGGCTGCATGTTGGTGTTGGTGTGCATTTTTTTCCTGTAGGACTGCAATTAAAGTTTTCCCCATTGCAATATCTAGCCTGACAATCAGAAGCGTCTACAATGTAATGTATGTTACACCTGCCTTCTTTTTGTAACAGGTTTTTTTGAGCGCAGGCATTGACCTTATACCCCTTGCAATCTTTTACTGTAGCGCCATAGATCGTACTGGTCGTTGTATATGCTATAAGCACCACCAGCAATGGTGCTAGTATATTTTTCATGCGCTACTCCTGTTTTTATAGACCTGTATATTATAGACGAAAAGTTTTAGGCCAGCTTGGTGTTTTTGTTAAGTCGCTCTATTGAAAGGGTTTTTTCTTAATCTTGTCGGGTATTGAAAGATTGATCAGAGAGAGGGTCGTTCAATGAATAATAAGACACGTCAGGTAGTTTTTAAATCCACACGATAGAAATCCGAGTTCAGTAAATATTTTCTTTATGAGCACATCGTCACGATTTATTATCAGTTCGTGAGTTGTCTTTGCTAATGTGGATAGGTTTATTTCATTGCTTGTCATTATCTTGATGAGTACGACAGTGTAGTGACACCTTGATGAGGCTAAGGGTTTTTTATGGTTTCATGCCGCAGTGTATCTCTGTCTATAAGATGGCGCGTAAAATAAAGAAATAAATCGCAGAAAGAATAGCCCCGGCTGGGACAGTGATCAGCCATGACGCTAAAATATTGCGAACGACGTTGAGATTGATGGCCCCCATACCTCGCGCTAATCCGACACCGAGCACGCCGCCAACGAGCGTTTGGGTGGTTGAAATGGGCAGTCCAAATCCCGAGGCAATAATCACGGTTGTTGCTGTGGCGAGCTGTGCAGCAAAGCCGCGGCTGGGAGTGAGTTGTGTAATTTCAGACCCTACTGTGGCAATGACTTTGTGCCCATACATCACCAATCCCGTGACAATGCCTAGTGCTCCTAATGGCATGACCCAGGGTGGTAGTGTGTTGGTGTGCCCGATAATGCCATGGTGTTGAACCACATTGATAATAGCTGCCAGTGGGCCAATAGCGTTCGCTACATCATTAGATCCATGAGCAAAGGCCATCGCACAAGCTGTAAAGATCATTAAGGTGGCAAAGATTTTTTCGAGCAATGGTGTGTTGAGTCGTGGGTGTCCTTCAGTAGGTAGTTTAACCCGAGCTAGTCCTACAGCGCCTGCTAGCGCACCGAGAAGGCTGATAGCAATGGATAAGGCAATTTCTTGCGATAAGGTGAGGTGAAGGTGGATGTGTTTTAAGCCGGAAATGATCGTCACCGTCGTGATGACTAACATCACAAGAAAAACATAGATGGGGACAATGCGTTTGGCATTTCTTAGTGGCGTTTTAGAGTCAAATATAAAGCGCTGGACACTGCGAAATAATAAAAAAGCAATCAAACCTGCGATGAATGGCGTGACAAACCAGCTCAGTACAATGTTCATGATTTGCCACCAGTGAATGGCTGCCAGTGGTACACAAAAAATAGAGAAGCCGATGATCGCACCAATGATGCTATGTGTTGTTGACACAGGCCAACCAAAGTAGGTTGCAATGAGAAGCCATGTTCCAGTTGAGAGTAGGGATGCTAGCATGCCATAGATCAGTATTTCGGGTGTGCTAGCAAAGAGTTGTGGTGAGATAATGCCTTTGCTGATAGTGGTTGTGACCTGACCTCCTGCTAAAATAGCACCTAGGGATTCAAAGATAGCGGCAATAATAATGGCTTGACCAACGGTGATGGCTTTTGAACCGACAGAAGTCCCAATAGCGTTAGCCACATCATTAGCACCTACCCCCCAGGCCATAAAGAAGGCAAAAATAATGGCAAGTGAAATCAGTAATACACCGTGTTCCATGCTATTTACCCGTCTACTGTCGTTGGGCAGCTAAACATAGCATGCAGGTTCATGGGAGACAAGGTAACCGCTGTTTGTTTTTGCATCGCTATTATTGTGCTTTAAAAGACGACTGCGAAGGGTCGCAGGATAAGGTGTCTAGAATGGTTTGTAGTAAGCCGCTAGCACCAAAGCGCAGCGTTTGTGCTTGTATCCAAGTTTCCCCCATCGTGTTTAGGACCTGTTGGTAGTATAGCGTTGCTGTGTTGAGGTCACGAATGCCGCCAGAGAGCTTAATGCCGACGGATTGGTTGGGACGTTGCTGGATGGCTGCAAGCATGGCAGTGGCAGCTTCAGGTGTAGCCCCTATCGCTATTTTCCCGGTGGATGTTTTAATGAAGTCTGCGCCACAGTCAATCGCTAATAAGGCGGCTTGAGTCATTTGCTCAGATGAAGTGTAAGCCCCTGTTTCTAGAATAACTTTCAGGCAAGTGTTAGGCAGTTGTTGGCGACAAGCCTTAAGAAAATGCATGACTGGTTTGAACTCTCCTGCAAGGAAGCTGCGATAGGGTAAGACCACATCAACCTCATCGGCTCCATCTAAAAGGCAT
>JABABC010000270.1 GCA_014238445.1 Coxiellaceae bacterium | reverse complement strand
ATCGGCGCTACCCCGGCCATGATCATGCGCACGTTTATTTGCCAGGGTGCTATCGTTGGGTTAATGGGGACTATTTTAGGTACATTGGGTGGTGTGGTATTGTCACTCAATGTCACGGCATTAACGAACTGGATACAACGTGTGTTAGGCGTGCAATTGATTTCTTCAAAAGTTTATTGGGTGGATTACTTGCCATCATCTTTGCAGCTTGGTGATGTGGTCCATGTTGCTTTATTAGCCTTTGGTTTAAGTATATTGGCCACGTTATACCCTGCTTGGATGGCGTTTAAAACACAGCCTGCGGAGGCCTTGCGTTATGAATAACCCGGACCAACCTATTTTGGAATGCAGGGATTTAAGTAAACGTTTTGAAGATGCCGGTCGCATCGTAGATGTGTTTTCTGATATTAATTTCTCAGTGATGCCGGGTGAGTGTGTTGGGATTTTGGGTGTCTCTGGTGCAGGGAAGAGTACATTTTTACACCTATTGGGCGGGTTGGATTTACCTACTTCTGGGGAGGTCTTGTTAGCCGGTCAGAACGCCGCTTCTATGAAAGAACGGGCTAAGAGTCATTTTAGAAATCAACACCTTGGTTTTGTGTATCAGTTTCATCATTTATTGCCTGAGTTTAATGCATTAGAGAATGTCTGCATGCCACTTTGGATTAAAGGCATTTCAAAGCGCATCGCTAAGCAACGGGCTGCAGCACTCATTGATCAAGTGGGCCTTAGTCAGCGTATGGTTCATCGTGTGGCTGAACTGTCTGGCGGCGAACGTCAACGCATTGCGCTTGCTCGCGCTTTGGTGACGCAACCTTCTTGTGTGTTAGCTGATGAACCTACGGGTAACCTTGATGCTGAGACCGCAGCACAAGTGTTTGACTTAATGTTGCATTTAAATAAAACCTTGCGTACAAGTTTTGTCATTGTGACACATAATAAAACTTTAACGGCTCAAATGGATCGCGCATTACTCTTGAAAGATGGCGGGTTATTAAATTATTCAGCAGGAGAAGCCTCCTGAATACAAGCGTCGAGTCCTTCATTGATCGTTACCAGGGTGGTGAGCGTGTCATTATTGTCAATGTGACTTTCTTGCAATTTGCTTTAAATCATTCTTTGGAAGAGTGTACAGAACTGGCGCGTTCAGCGGGGCTGGATATTCTGATGGATCTGTCCGCTAAGCGTGCTGCACCTCACCCTAAATCATTTATCGGCTCAGGAAAGGTGGAAGAATTAGCGCACCATGTTCAGTCGCTGTGCGCTGAATTGGTGCTCTTTAATCATGAGTTGGCGCCAGCACAGGGTCGAAATTTAGAAAAGCAATTACAGTGTCGTGTGATTGATCGTACGGACTTAATCTTAGATATTTTTGCGCAGCGCGCACGGAGTTTCGAGGGTAAATTGCAGGTGGAGTTAGCGCAGTTGCAGCACTTAAGCTCTTGCTTAGTACGAGGCTGGACGCACTTAGAGCGTCAAAAAGGTGGTATTGGTTTGCGAGGGCCTGGGGAAACTCAATTAGAAACGGATCGACGCTTATTGGCTATGCGGATTAAGTCGATTAAAAAACGCTTAAAGAAAGTATCTTCACAGCGCAAACAAAGCCGACAGTCGCGTCGTAAGTCATCTGTTCCGACAGTTGCTTTAGTGGGTTACACAAACGCAGGAAAATCCACACTATTTAATCGACTCACCAATGCCTCTGTGTATGCTGCGGATCAATTATTTGCGACACTGGATCCTACATTACGTCGTATGATATTACCTGTCATTGGCGAAGTTGTATTAGCTGATACTGTGGGTTTTATTCGAGATTTGCCGCATGACCTCATTGCTGCTTTTCATGCCACATTGGAAGAAGTTTGTGAAGCTGACTTGTTATTGCATGTGATAGATGTTCATCATGATCAAAGAGAGGTTCTTTATAATAGTGTGATGTCTGTGATAGAGGCTTTAGGAGCTGAAGATGTTCCGCAATTGATGGTGTATAACAAAATAGACTTGGAATCGGGTTATTCGTCACGTATAGACTATGGTTTTGAGCAGCAACCCACTCGCGTATGGCTGTCAGCCCAAACGGGAGACGGTGTTCCTTTACTAGAACAGGTAATAACAACGTTACTACAAGGTGCCATTATAGAGAAGACGTTAGTGCTTAGCCCTGACCAAGGCGCATTGCGAGCACGCTTGTATGCATTAGGTGCTGTGACCACAGAAGTGCTAGATGAGCAGGGGAAGATCATTCTCACTCTTCGAATGAGCTCGGTGGATTATCAGCGTTTGAAATTATAATACTTGTTTCGTGTTATGCCTGTCTGGCGTGTCTGTTAGATATCAGGTATATTCTATTGCTGTATTGGAAGTTGTGAGTTTTCAAAAAAGGGGTATGCATTATGTCGGGTAACGGTTCTGGTCAAGACCCTTGGGGTCGACGTCCTCAAAATGATCCTACGGATTTAGCAGCGCTATTCAAGCGGTTGTTTAAAAAATACGCGTCTAATTCTGGGAAGGCATCAGGAGGTGCTGGTTTTAATCGCAATATAGTGATGTTAGTAGCGGCTGCTGTGATTGTTATTTGGGCTTTAGCGGGTATTTTTATTGTATCGCCGCAAGAAGAAGGTGTTATTTTGCGTTTTGGTAAATACGTGAACACGGTTGGAGAGGGCCCTCACTGGGTACCACGAGGTATTGAAACCTACCAAAAGGTGAACGTTACCCAGCAAAATACGTTTAATTACCAAGCTGAGATGTTAACGAAAGATGAAAATATCGTTTCTGTCTCTGTCGCTGTTCAATATCGGGTCGATAACCCCGAGGCTTACTTATTTAATGTCACTAACCCTACCTTGACTATTCAGCAAGCTACGTCGAGTGCTTTACGACAAACGGTGGGTGGCATGAATTTAGATGCGGTGATTACCACGGGCCGTCAAACTTTGAGTGATTCGGTTAAGCAACAGCTGATTAAAACATTAAATATTTATAACCCGGGTTTATACGTAGCGGACATTACATTGCAACAAGTAGTTCCTCCAGAACAAGTCACGCATGCCTTCGATGATGCTATTAAGGCCCGTGAAGACGAAGTGACTTATGAAAACCAAGCACAGGCTTATGCACGTAAGGTTGAATCGGAAGCCCAAGGTACTATTTCTCGTATGGAGCAAGAAGCGGAAGCCTATAAACAACAGGTGGTTTTGCAGTCTCAAGGGGCAACAGCACGGTATTTGGCCTTATTGTCGCCTTACCACAAAGCACCATTTGTGACGAGTGAGCGTCTCTATTTAGATGCTATGGCTGGTATTTTGAGTAAAACATCCAATGTATTTCTTGATGATAATAGCGGTAATGGTACATCGGTCTTTTACCTACCATTAGATCAGCTCTTCAAGCAGCGGGCCAAACAAGCAAAGACTTCTGTTGATGCTTCTTCAGCAGCTGTATCACCGTTGCCGTCGCAGTCTCAGTCGGCATCAGCGAGTCAGCAATCATCTTCTTTTTCTCATCCTCGATACCCATTTATGACTCAAGGAGGTCAATCATGAGCGCACTATTAACCGCATTACTGATTTTACTGATTGTATTGCTCATCCTAGCTAGTTCTGCATTATTTACTGTAGAGCAAGGAGAAAATGCTTTAGTCTTACGCTTAGGCCAGCTGCAACTGAGTCGTGTCACAGGTGAAGT
>JABABC010000168.1 GCA_014238445.1 Coxiellaceae bacterium | reverse complement strand
CTAGCTGCATTAGCTTAATGAGCTCAACCTATGCAATATCAACACCCGACTTCCTCAATGGCAAAGTCACTGTTGGCACCGACTTAGGTATTAACCGTAACGATGGTCAAGATAAATTCATCTTTGGCCTCCATGCCCGAGTGGATTATAACAACTACGTTGGCTTTGAATTAGGGTATGTGAACTTTCCAGATGACGAGCCCGCACTAGGCTATGAGAACTGGTGGGCACTGACTTCACTCGTTGACCTTCATGCACCATTCTTGTTTGACACTTCTGCCTTTATTCAAGTGGGTCTTGGGCTATCAAGCATGGACGACCCTTCAGGTGATTATTACAGCTATATCCGACCTGTCGTGGGTGGTGGTCTTCGCTATCCCATTAACGAGCACTTTCAAGCTACTGTAAAAGCACAATACTTTGAGTACGCTGAATCTTTAGGTGTTGGCGCTCATACCTACACACTTACAGGCGGCCTAGATTATCGATTCTAAAAAGTCAGATATCAGTGCGAGCGAGGCAACTCCTCGCACTATACTTGCAACGTCTCTTCAGTAACTCCCAACCAACGCTCCACTAACAGATCAACCGTTGCTTCTGGCAACGTTGTATAAAGCTGCTTTGCTAACGACTGCACCTCTGATAGTAAAGCCTGATCACGCACCATGTCAGCGATACGATACCTTGCTAAACCTGCTTGGCGCGCCCCCAGCAACTCACCAGGCCCGCGCTGTAATAAATCTTGCTGTGCAATATGAAACCCATCGGTTGACTCACGAATCACTTGTAAACGAGAGGATGCATTCTTAGACAGTGGAGGCTGATAAAGCAAAACACAAAAGCTTGCCACAGAGCCCCGGCCTACCCGCCCTCGTAGCTGATGTAATTGAGCTAACCCTAATCGCTCCGGGTTCTCAATAATCATCAAACTGGCATTCGATACATCAACACCCACTTCAATCACTGTCGTCGCAACCAAAACATCGACATCACCTGAAGCAAAAGCATGCATGGCCGACTCTTTTTCAGCACTCGACAAACGACCATGAACCAGCCCTATGGTTAAATCTGGCATACAAGCCTGCAACACCTCTGCAGTAGACTCTGCTGCCTGACACTGCAAGATTTCAGACTCCTCAACTAAAGTGCACACCCAATACGCTTGGCAGCCAGCCTGACAGTTCTCACGCACACGCTCAATGACATGATCTCGTTTATCTTGTGCAACCATAACCGTCTCAATCGGCTTTCTTCCGGGCGGTAACTCGTCAATCACAGAACAATCTAAATCCCCATAAGCACTCATTGCTAATGAACGCGGTATCGGTGTTGCCGTCATAATTAATTGATGCGGAAAGCAATCATTCACTTCTCCCTTACTCTTTAAAGATAAACGTTGATAAACCCCAAAGCGATGCTGCTCATCCACAATCACACAAGCCAGTTGATTAAATGCCACCGTATTCTGTATTAAGGCGTGCGTACCAATCACTAAAGACAATTCACCTGATGCAATTTGGGCTAGCGTGTCTGCCTTCACTTTAGCGGGCAACTTCCCAGGCAACCAACCCACAGGAATACCCATTGGGTTCAACCAACGTTTAAACTGCTGATAGTGCTGTTCTGCCAACAATTCGGTAGGTGCCATTAACGCCACTTGATATCCCGACTCAATGATAGGCAAAGCTGATAATGCAGCCACGATGGTCTTACCGCACCCCACATCCCCTTGCACCAATCTTAACATCGGCTGGCCTTGACTTAAGTCTTGATTGATTTCTGATACAACTCGTTGCTGAGCCGTTGTTAGGTTGAAGGGCAACGAACCGATTAATTGTTGCTGGAGCGTTAAGCGTTTCGTTGAGCATGCGGCCTTTGAACGAACCGATGACCTTAAACGTAATAAAGTTAATTGATGCGCCAATAATTCTTCCACAATTAATCGCTTGCGCATTGTCAGCAAAGCGACCTTCCCTGGCTCTGTTGAGCAAGGCATCGAGGGGGAATGCAAATACAGCAACGCTTCATTCAGGGAGGGTAAGTCATACTGTGTGATAATCGTGTCAGGTAACCCTTCTAGGAGCTGACAGTCAGCCTGCTGCAAATAGGCCAGCGTCTGAGCCACTAGGCGTCGCAGCAATGATTGTTTCAACCCCTGAGTTGTTGGATACACTGCTGTCATCGCGCTGTTTGTCATGAGCTCATCTGCGCTTTCTATCAACCGATACTCTGGATGAGCCATCTCCAATCCATAACGTGTCGAACGAACCTCACCAAAGCAACATAGTTTTACACCAGGCTGTTTTAAAGTACGGAGTTGTGATGAATTGAAATGAAAAAAACGCAGCGTGATCACACCGGTTTCATCCTGTAGCTGACAACGCAAAAAGCGACGAGCCCCACCCACTACAGCAGCCTGCACAACATCACCCGCAATCAAACACCGCTCTCCAACCACTACTCGGCTCAATGGAATGATAGCGGTGCGATCCTCATAACGTAATGGCAAATGAAACAATAAATCTTGCAACGTAAAAAGGCCTAGAGCATGTAATTTCTCACTGGACTTAACACCAATACCTTTAAGCTGAGTGACTGGCACACGAGACAACCAACGATGCTGTTTCGCGGTATTGGATAAGACTGTCATACCATTTCCTAATCCATAAAACATAGACCTCTTAGTGAGAGGTATGATGATCTCGCACTGACTCAAGGTCACTTACATAATACGTGAAACTTTTAACAACGCTGGCAACTGCCTTAACCGCTTCAAAATAGTTGCAAGGTGTGCGCGATCACGCACCAGTAAAGAAAACTCAACAAAATAGCTTTGCCCATCGCGGTCTTCTACTTTGATATTTTCTACATTCCCTTCAGCATCAGTAATGGCCAAAGCCAAGACAGCTAAGACACCTCGTTGATTAATCACCTCAACGGCGACTTTAGTCACAAACTCTTTATCAATATCTTTAGACCAACGCAGAGGAATTACAGACTCACTATCTTGTCGCATACGCATCATAGCTTGACACTTGTCATGGTGAACCATCATTCCATGACCCGCATCAATCGTACCAATAATAGGATCCCCAGGAATAGGATAACAACACGTAGCAAAACTCAGCAAAATACCTTCCGTACCTTTCACCAATAAAGGCACATCAGACGTTACCGTTTCTTCGGGACTTTCTAATAGTGGGGCCTTCACCGTTGCAATAATTTCAATCAAACGATGAGCTACCACCAAGGCAGGTCGATTCCCTAGTCCAATTTGCTCCAAGAGATCAGCCATACTCTTACAACCTGTTTCCTTCAATAACAGGTCTGTCGCAGCTTGAGGTAACCGCTTCATTGTTAACGACAGCATTTTTAACTCTTTCTGAAGCAGTTCTTCACCTAAAGTCACAGACTCAGAGCGTCGTTGATGCTTTAAGAAATGTCGGATACTACTACGAGCTTTACTGGTCACGACAAAATCCAACCAAGATGGACTGGGACGACCACGCGCTGACGTAATTACCTCAACAGTTTGCCCATTGGATAATTGAGAGGATAAAGGCGAATACTTACGATCGATTTTGACAGCCACACAATGGTTACCAATATCCGTATGGACTATGTAAGCAAAGTCAATTGCTGTTGCTCCTGCTGGCAACCCCATAATCATCCCTTTTGGTGTAAAGACATACACCTCATCGGGATATAAATCCAGCTTCACACTCTCAATAAACTCCAATGAATTACCTGATCGTTGTTGTAATTCCAATAAATTAGACATCCATTGCTGAGCTCGCCACTGCGAATCGGATGGCTTATCGCCAGCGTTTTTATATAACCAATGTGCAGCAATCCCATTATTAGCCATGCGATTCATGGCCGAAGTCCTTATCTGAATTTCAATAGGCAACCCATAAGGGCCAAACAATGTTGTATGAAGTGATTGATACCCATTGGCTTTTGGTATCGCAATGTAATCTTTAAAGCGCTCAACAATTGGCTTATAAAGACCATGGACTAAACCCAAAACTCGATAACATGTATCCACGCTATCCACAATGATTCTAAAGGCATAGACATCCATCACCTCACTGAAAGGCAGTCGTTTATGGTGCATTTTACGATAGATACTGTATAAATGTTTTTCTCGGCCTTTAACAACACAGGATGGCAACCGACCACTGGACAAGCCATCTCGTAAAGTCTGATCAATTAAGGTTAATACTTTTTTACGATTGCCCCGCGCTCTTTCAACGGCGTGCTGAAGAATATGATAACGACGTGGGTGTAATGCTGAAAAGCCAAGCTCTTCTAGCTCATTAGAAAAATTTCGCATACCTAAGCGTTTTGCGATAGGGGCAAAAATTTCCAGTGTTTCTTTCGCAATGCGTCGCCGCTTTAATACAGGCAAAGAACCGAGTGTCCGCATATTATGAAGCCTATCTGCTAACTTCACGACGATAACCCGAATATCCTTCGCCATGGCTAATACCATTTTACGAAAGTTTTCAGCTTGTGCTTGAGCTTTACTGACAAATTCAATTTGAGTCAGCTTGCTCACACCATCAACCAACTCAGCAACCGGCTGACCAAACTGGTCGGCTAAATCAGCTTTTGTCACCTCAGTATCTTCGATCACATCAT
>JABABC010000269.1 GCA_014238445.1 Coxiellaceae bacterium | reverse complement strand
CACACCGTCGTTTGCATGCATTGGGCATCAGGAAAGTTGGGAAAAAGTCTCAGCTGTTCTGCATACTCTTCGAGAAGAGGCGCTTGAAAAGCTTTCGATCGAAGACATTAAAAAGTTAGCACAATCTCTTCGGCCCCATCCGGTTGCCACGATAACGACACGGTCTTTCCCTCGTGACATTGAAGTGCTTGGCTTGTATATCGAGTCCTTCATATCGATCGACAGCCTGAACCATTAGATTTGCAACGTTATCAAACGGTATTTGCCCAGCAAGTGGGTGCTGTGGCAGCGCCTACTGCAGGATTACACTTTGACAACCCTTTATTGAGCCAGTTGCACGAAAAAGGTGTGTCGATGGAATACATCACATTGCATGTTGGTGCTGGAACCTTTCAGCCTGTTCGTGTTTCATCGTTATCAGAGCATGTGATGCATCATGAATGGATCACGGTTCCTGTCTCTGTCTGTGAGGCTGTTCAGTCTTGTCACCAACGCGGTGGGCGTGTTATCGCTGTGGGTACCACTGTATTGCGAGCGTTGGAGTCTGCAGCAATCCGTGGACAACTCGAAGCCTTTGAGGGTGATACGAATCTTTTTATCACACCTGGGTTTCAATTTAATGTTGTGGATAGCTTATTAACTAATTTTCACTTGCCGCAGTCCACATTATTGATGTTAGTGTCTGCGTTTGGTGGTTATGAATTGATGATGAAGGTCTATCAGCATGCTATAGAATCACGCTATCGATTTTTTAGTTATGGGGATTGTATGCTGATACATCGTGATTAAGCTAGCATGCTAATAAGGCATCTTCTTGCTGAACGGCTAAACACGATAATCCATTGTTGACATTGTCACGGAACCAGTTTGGAAGTTGTACTGCAGCGCTTTCTAGGTTAGTTGGTTTGTGTTCATGGAGCATGGATAGAATGTCTGCGCGGTTATCACTAATGCCTGTAGGAGTGGGTGTGCAAACAATCAGTGCAAGAATAACAGGGTTGGTGATAATCATATCAATAACATGCTGAGGAAGTTGTAGGGGTCTTAGGATTTGTTCGATGTGCTTGCGGTTGTCGTGTGTGTGTTGTGGAGTTTGAGTTAACGTGAGTAGTGCTGTTAATACGGGCGCTGCTAACTCGGGTCGCTGAGTTAATAAGTTATTTATCACAATAGGGTTCAGTATATGAGGAGCGCTATTTTCAGGTTGTTGATGAGGTGTTAACTGCGGCTGTTTTTTTAGGATATGTTCAACTTGGTGTGTATCACCTTGCAGTATGCTTTGGATCAGTTGAGGGAAAAGGTTAGGTTGAAAAAGCCGGTATTGATTATATGTCATAGTTCATATCCGTTGTTAACTATGTTGAAGATGCGTTTTTTTGTAGGCGGGATAGTATTTTTTATCCCATATCTCAGTATTAGTTTACCTAATTTACCTTAAGAAACCATTAGTTTTTTTATATAAAAATGATAACTTGTTGATCTTGATCGTAATTCGTTATTTTATCCCTAATTTAAAGTGAAATTTAAGTTGTATTTTTAATGAATTGAATTAATGATATTTTAAAGGGTCTTCATAAAAAAAAATGAAAATTAATAGGAAAAATATCGAAAAGTTGTCTACAGTAAGAGTAAGGGATTTGGTTATAATATGAGCAAGGAAGAGGGGTGAACATTGTAAAATAGGAGGACTAGCTATGTTTAGTCGATCACTAGAATACTCACTCAATGATGCATTTACTCATGCGCGCGAACAACGCCATGAGTTTATAACTGTAGAACATCTCTTATTGTGTTTATTGGATAACCCTGAGGCTTGTCATGCCTTAATCGCTTGTGGTGTCAGTGTTGAGCGCTTGCAGGCTGGCCTTAAAATTTATGTCAATGAAACCACGCCTCGTGTTCCAGCTAATATTGATCGTGATATACAGCCCACATTAAGTTTTCAGCGTGTGTTGCAACGTGCCATTTATCAGGTTCAGAGCATGGGGACACCTGAAGTTAATGGCATGAACGTATTGTCCGCTATATTCGGTGAGCAGGATAGTCAGGCAGTCTATTTTTTGAATCAAGAGAATGTGACGCGCATCGATATTGTGAACTATATTACTCAGAATGTTTCTCGTTCTCAGGATGATACGCAGTTTGATCAGCAGCCCCAGTTTCCTCAGCAAGAAACACTTTCGCCTTCCCAGCGAGATGCTGAGGGTGAAGAAAATCTAATTGAGATGTATACCATCAATTTAAATGCCAAAGCATTATCAGGGCAATTAAATCCAGTGATTGGTCGTGACAATGAACTGGAGCGTTGTATTCAGGTGTTGTGCCGACGCTCAAAAAATAACCCTATGTTTGTTGGTGAAGCAGGTGTCGGTAAAACGGCTATTGCTGAAGGTTTAGCACAGAGAATTGTGTCGAATCAAGTTCCTGATGTGTTGTCTTTCACAACTATTTATTCAGTTGATTTGGGGTTGTTGTTAGCAGGGACTAAGTATCGAGGCGACTTTGAAAAACGTTTTAAATCCGTTTTGACAGCGTTGAGTAGTCAGACAGGAGCCATTGTATTTATCGACGAGATTCATAATTTAATTGGAGCTGGCTCTGCAACCGGAGGAACAATGGATGCCTCTAATTTAATTAAACCGATGTTGAGCTCTGGGGATTTACGCTGCATGGGTGCAACCACTTATGAAGAGTTTAGAAATTTTATTTCAAAAGATCATGCGCTCTTGCGTCGGTTTCAAAAAATTGATGTTGAAGAGCCTTCATTTGATGAAACGTTAGAGATTTTAGATGGCTTGAAATCGCGATTTGAGAAGTTTCACAATATCACTTATAAAAATGAAGCGATGTATCGTGCTGTGGAGCTAGCTTCTCGTTATATGCCGGATAGACGCTTGCCAGATAAGGCGATTGACCTTATTGATGAAGCGGGTGCATATCAACGGTTACAGGCTAGGGAGGATCGTTGTTCTGTCATTGGGAAGCATGAGATTGAAGAGGTAGTTTCTAAAATGGTCCGCGTTCCATTAGCTTCGATTACAAACAGTGATAAGCAAGTTTTACTCTCCTTAGAGGATACTCTGAAACGCGAAGTGTTTGGTCAAGATCATGCTATCGCACAACTAGTGACTGCTATTACTTTATCCAGGTCTGGTATTCAAAATATAGAGAAGCCAATTGGTTCATTTTTATTGGCGGGGCCAACAGGAGTGGGTAAAACAGAGGTGACAAAGCAATTAGCAGATTCTTTGGGAATTAAATTAGTTCGATTTGACATGTCAGAGTACATGGAAGGTCATACCGTGTCTCGTTTGATTGGTTCTCCTCCTGGTTATGTAGGGTATGAGCAGGGTGGGTTATTAACTGAGGCTATTATTAAGCAACCACATTGTGTCTTATTATTAGATGAAATTGAAAAGGCGCATGTTGATCTTTTTAATATCTTATTACAGATCATGGATTACGGTATGTTGACAGATAATAATGGGCGGAAAGCTGATTTTAGACACGTTATTATTATCATGACTACTAATGTGGGGGCTCAGGATTTAGAGCGAATGCCCATTGGTTTTTCTGATTCAGAAATCAATGCAGATAATTCATCGGCAATTAAAGGCTTATTTTCGCCAGAGTTTCGTAATCGCTTAGATGCAGTGGTGACGTTTAATCACTTGCCTCAGTCGGTTATTGGCCTAGTTGTGGATAAACATTTGAGTGAGCTGCATGATCGTCTTCGTGATAAGGGTGTGAACTTTAGAGTGACTGATTCAGCGAAGCGTTGGTTGGCTCGTAAGGGGTATGACAAAGTTATGGGTGCTAGGCCAATGGAGCGACTAATAACAGAGCAGATTAAGGTGCCTATTGCTAAAGAACTATTGTTCGGTGAGTTACAAAAAGGTTCTCATGAGGTAGTTGTGCATGTCAGTCACGATGCTATTAAGATCGATGTGACAGCTGAAGTACCTGTTGTCGAGGAGCAAGCTTGACGGTGCGTTACTCCGTCGGGGGTGCTTTTCGACCAGCTTCGCGGAATGTGATGCGCCCTACAGAAAGATCATAAGGTGTAAGTTCAACAGTCACTCGATCACCCGTTAAAATGCGAATATAGTTTTTTCTAATTTTCCCGGAGATATGAGCTTTAATGGTGTGCCCATTGTCAAGTTCAACGCGAAAATTGGTATTCGGCAGCACTTCCATAACAGTGCCTTGCATTTCAATTTGATCTTCTTTAGCCATACTATAGTCTCAGTGATAAGGTGATTAGGTCAATTAACAGGCGACAATCATGCCTGATATCCTGAGTTGAATCAAGCCTGTTATCGCTGGATTATCATTGCTGCGAAGCAGCTAAATTATCAAGAAATTTTTCAGCATCTAGTGCCGCCATACAGCCGCTCCCTGCAGATGTCACGGCTTGCCGATATATGGGGTCAGATACATCGCCTGCAGCAAATACACCAGGAGTACTAGTGGCTGTCAGGTTTCCGTGAGCCCCTGATTGTGTTTGTATATAGCCTGATTTGTCCATAATAACTTGATCTTTAAAAATACTAGTGTTCGGTGTATGACCAATAGCAATAAAGATACCCGCTAGATCAACGGATTGTTGCTCTTGTGTTTTAACCGATTGGAGTGTCATGCCTGTGACGCCAGTATTATCGCCGAGCACTTCTTCTAGAACATGGTCCCAAATAATTGTGACGTTACCGTTATTTGCCTTTTCTAACAGTCTGTTCGCTAATATTTTTTCGGATCGAAATTGATCGCGACGATGCACAACAACCACTTCGGAGGCAATGTTAGATAGGTAAAGGGCTTCTTCAACAGCCGTATTGCCTCCACCAATAACAGCCACTTTCTTGTTGCGATAGAAAAAACCATCACAGGTTGCGCAGGCAGAGACACCTTTGCCTTTGAATGCTTCTTCTGATGGTAGCCCTAGATAGCGAGCTGAAGCGCCTGTTGCAATAATGAGGGCATCGCAGGTGTATTCATGATTATCGCCACTGAGTTTGAAAGGTCTTTGTTCTAGGTTGCATTGTTTAATGTGATCAAAAACGATATCACAATTAAGTCGCTCGGTATGTTCGAGCATATTTTGCATCAATTCGGGGCCCTGCAGTGTGGGGTGGCCGCCAGGCCAGTTTTCCACTTCTGTGGTTGTGGTCAGCTGCCCGCCTTGCTCAATGCCTGTGACTAGGGTGGGGGATAGGTTTGCTCTTGTTGCATAGATGGCCGCTGTATGGCCGGCAGGCCCTGAACCAAGAATCAATAGAGGTGAGTGTTTTGGTTTTGTCATTATGATACCTGTGCGTGAAATATGCGCTAGAGATTGAGCTACTCATTATGCTGATTTTAACTTGATCTGCAACACTTGTTTGGTATTATGCTAAAATTCCATTCTTTTCATATTGTTGCGCAGTATGGTTCCATCGTATAATGAGTCGTCAGCAATAATAGTACAGTTACAGTGATTGCCAGGTATAAGGAAAGCCATTGACTAAAAAAGCAAAACGAAAGAAGCCATCGAGCTCTCAGGATTTGAGTCTACAAGATGCTTCAGCTTTATTTACTTTTCGTTTGAAAGAAGGGCTGTTATTGTTTTCTATCACCTTGTCGATCTTTTTGTGGGTGTCTTTGGTCAGTTATCATTACTCGGATCCTGGTTGGTCTCATAGCTCTGCAGTGGCTTCTATTGCCAATGCGGGTGGTCGAGTGGGTGCTTGGTTGGCCGATGTGGTCTTGTTTTTTTTGGGTTATATGGCTTATGTGTTACCGGTGATCCTTTGTTATAGTACTTGGCTACTCTATTATCATCGCCATCGTTCAGGCGCGTCGACACCCTTTCGTTATCCTTTGATCATCATTAAGCTTGTGGGGTTTCTTGTCTTGTTGGTATCCGGTTCTTCATTAATTGCGATGTATTGGTCTTTGCCTCCGTTTTCTTTGCCCCATACTTCCGGTGGAGTATTAGGCGCGTCGATTGCTTATTATAGTTTAGTTTTTTTTAATCGCATTGGGTCAACTATTGTATTAAGTGCACTTTTCTTTGTTGGCATAACCTTATTTTCCGGACTGTCCTGGTTGTTTCTGATTGAAAAGCTAGGCGTTTGGACATGGAAAGGCTCAACGTGGTTAAAATATCACTTGACCCACTGGCATTGGTGGGATGGTTTGCGAGAGCAATGGGTGGCGCTATACCGGTCGACCTCCAAAAGAGTAAAAGCCTTGATTTCTCGGGTGACTGTGTGGCCTCGCCATTCTATTGATAGCCAACAGACGCAGGTCATGGTTTCCGAGATAGGCTCAGCACCGCAGCTGAATATTGAAAAATTAGAGCCCACTTTATCTGTTGCTCCCACTAAGGTTGCTCGTTCAACATCAGGGGTGCCGCGTTACAAGAAGAGCTCGGTGATTCCAAAATTATCGCTGCTGGATAAGCCGACAAAAAGCAAACGGGCCGAATATAATAGTCAGTACTTGGAGGCGCGTTCGAAAGAGGTAGAGGAGCGTTTAGCTGATTTTGGGGTGTCCGTCAGAGTGGTTTCAGTCTACCCGGGCCCGGTAGTGACACGTTATGAGATGACATTGGCGGCTGGCACCAAAGTGAGCAAGATCTCTGCTTTAGTCAAAGATTTAGCACGCTCTCTGTCTGTTGTCAGTGTGCGTATTGTTGAAGTAATACCTGGTAAGTCAGTGATTGGGTTGGAGCTTCCTAATGATCGAAGAGAAGACGTTGCATTGCATGATGTATTAGCTTCACAGCAATATGAAAATGCTCGTTCGCCTTTATCATTAGCCTTGGGTAAAGATATCGCAGGTCACCCAGTGGTTGTGGATCTAGCAAAAATGCCGCATTTATTAGTGGCTGGTACAACGGGTTCGGGTAAATCTGTGAGTCTCAATGCCATGCTGCTCAGTTTGCTTTACAAGGCGTCTCCAGAACAGCTTCGTATGATTCTGATTGATCCTAAAATGTTAGAATTAGCCGTTTATGACGGCATTCCGCATTTATTAACCCCCGTTGTAACTGATATGAAAGATGCTGCAGTGGCATTGCGTTGGTGTGTGATGGAGATGGAGCGTCGTTATCGTTTAATGGCGTCGCTAGGTGTGCGTAATATTGCTGGGTATAATTCAAAAGTGAAACAAGCCCGTAAACGCGGAGCACCTTTATTGGATCCGTTATTAAAGGATGCGGGGAATGAGGGAGTGCCAGAGTTAGAAGAACTGCCTCAAATTGTTGTGATTGCAGATGAGTTTGCTGACATGATGGTGGTTGTTGGTAAGAAAGTAGAGACATTGATCGCTCGGTTAGCTCAAAAGGCACGTGCGGCTGGTGTTCATTTAATCTTTGCAACGCAGCGTCCTTCGGTTGATGTCATTACTGGTTTGATTAAAGCCAATATACCGAGTCGGATTGCATTTCAGGTATCGTCTAAGATTGATTCTCGAACGATCTTGGATCAACAAGGCGCTGATCAATTATTGGGCTATGGTGATATGCTTTACTTGGCTCCGGGAACAGGGCTGCCTGTCCGTGTGCATGGGGCTTATGTTTCTGATGACGAGGTGCATCGTGTTGTGTCTGCGCTTAAAGCGCAAGGAGAGCCTTGCTACCTTGATGATGTTTTGAATGATACCGTTGCTATCGATCCATCGGGTTATACTCAAGCCGCTGAGTTGGGCCCCGATGCTGAGCAGGATGAATACTACGATGAAGCTGTTGAGTTTATTACTCAGGCACGTAAGGTGTCTGTTTCTAGCATTCAGCGACGTTTCAAAATTGGTTATAATCGTTCAGCATGTATTGTTGAGGCGATGGAGAAAAGTGGTGTTGTCAGTGCAATGGAAAATAATGGTAGCCGAGAAGTCTTAGCGCCGCCACCAGTTTCATAGGGGCTTATTGTGATGTATATATATCGATGGTTGAGTTGTGGCTTAATCTTCTTGCTGGGTGTTAATGGATGTTATGCTGCTGAGGCTGATGCTGAGGCAACCTTGGCGTCCTTATTGCAGCATTACCAAACCTATTCAGCACAGTTTGAGCAGCGCACGGTGAGCAGTCAGGGCGTGCCTGTGTCTACTTCTCAGGGTCGGGTGATGATTAAAAAGCCTGACTATTTTTTCTGGGAAACATTAACGCCCAATCATCAACAGTTAATTGGTGTGAAGAATCACCTGTGGGTTTATGACGTGGATTTGGCTCAAGCTACTGAGCGTCCAGTGAGTGGTCCAGGGCAAATGAACCCTGCGGATATTTTAGTGGGTAAGGGTGACGCATTAAGTCATTACTTTGTGATTAAAGCACTGCCTTCTGTGGCGGGTTCTCATCAGTTACAATTTGAGCTGACCGCAAAGGATCCTGATGCTACTTTTTTTGTCATTCAGCTCACGTTTAAAAAAGACCGATTAGTTCAAATTCTGTCAGATAATAATTTGGGGCAAACCACGACGTTTTCTTTTTCAAAGATTGTTTTAAATCAACCGATCCCCGATGCGCAGTTTATGTTTAATCCCAATCAGCCAGGGATTGATATTCTTAAAGTTTCCTCATCACCGGGCTCGTGATTGGCAATTTATAGACTTTATGGTTTACTATGCTTCACTTTTTTACGCTAAGGATCCTCTATGTTAGACCCTAAACGTTTGCGCAATGAAACATCTCTAGTGGCCGAACAGCTGCAACGACGAGGTTATCAGTTGGATGTTACAGCTTGTGCCGCCATGGAAGCTAAGCGCTCTGAGTTGCAAGCGGCTACTCAGGCACTACAAGCTGAACGCAATCACAATTCGAAGGCCATTGGTCAAGCCAAAGCGAAGGGTGATGATGTCTCAGTTATTATGACTGAAATGGCGCGTGTGAATGAAGTGCTAAAGCAGCAAGAGGCTGAGTTAGATGCATTGCAGCAGGAACTACTGGCTTTTCAGCTGATGATACCTAATATATTAAATGACTCTGTGCCAGCTGGTCGGTCTGACGCTGATAATATCGAAGTCAGGCGTTGGGGGGTGCCACGGGAATTTGATTTTGCGGCTCGGGACCACGTCGAGCTGGGTGAGATCACTGGTGACTTGGACATGGAGCGTGCCGCCAAGCTGTCAGGTTCGCGCTTTGTGGTCTTGCAGGGTCCGTTAGCGCGTCTTCAGCGAGCTTTGGCTCAATTCATGTTAGATGTACATACGCAGCAGCATGGGTATCGTGAGGTGTATGTGCCGTACCTAGTGCATTCAGATTCTTTGCAAGGCACAGGGCAGCTGCCTAAGTTTGCAGAGGATATTTTTTCTATCGAGGGTGACAGTCAACTTCATTTGATTCCTACAGCTGAAGTGCCAATTGCGAATTTGCATCGTGATGAGATATTAGATGCAGCTGAGCTGCCGTTGCAATACGTTGGTCACACGCCGTGTTTTCGGAGTGAGGCTGGTTCTTATGGTCGTGATACTCGCGGTATGATTCGTGTACACCAATTTGAAAAAGTTGAGATGGTACACATTGTTCGTCCCGAGGATTCAGGTGAAGCACTTAAAGCCATTACTTTGCATGCAGAAGCTATTTTGCAGCAATTAGAGCTGCCTTATCGTTTGGTGGTGTTGTGTGAAGGTGATACCGGATTTTCCGCTACTAAAACGTATGATATCGAAGTCTGGCTACCTGGGCAGGCTGCTTATCGTGAAATTTCATCTTGTAGCAATTGTACAGATTTCCAGTCTCGTCGAATGAAGTTGCGTTATCGTGATCCTGCTACGAACAAGCCGGCTTTAGTGCACACATTAAATGGCTCTGGTTTGGCTGTTGGTCGTGCGTTAGTGGCGGTGATGGAAAATTATCAACAAGCTGATGGCTCTATTGCGGTGCCTCACGTGTTGCGACCTTACATGCAGGGCATGGAGGTGATTGAAGCCCCTTAGCTGAACACTTTTTTGACGATTTGCTTCTTGGTTTGTGGTTCGTTACGATGGAGATAATTGTTTGCCTCTTCATGAGGTAGTAATCTTACGATAAAGGTATACAGGGCGAAAACATTTTGCTACATTTGGTGGCGAATTTGAGGGCTGGAAAGCTTTCAAGTATTGGTTGAGGAGAGATGGCTGAGTGGTCGAAAGCGGCGGTCTTGAAAACCGTTGAGGGTCACACCTCCCAGGGTTCGAATCCCTGTCTCTCCGCCAACGCTGAATTTTAATATTGATATCTAAGGTTAGGCCTGCTTGTGATAAATGTGCTGCTCGTAGATGATCATGATCTAGTGCGTTCGGGGATTCGACGAATTCTCGATGATGTGCCGGGTATTAATGTTGTCAGTGAAGCCTGCAGTGGAGAGGAGGCGCTTCAGTTAGGGCGAAAGCTCAAGCCTGATGTTGTGTTAATGGATGTGAAAATGCCAGGCATTGGCGGCTTTGAAGCCACTCGTAAGCTCTTGCTGATGGACCCCACAATTAAAGTGTTAGTTGTTACAATCTGTAATAATGATATTTACCCGGCTCGCTTATTAGGGGTTGGTGCTTCAGGCTACCTGACTAAAAATGCCACCATGAAAGAAATGATTCAAGCGATTAAGGCGGTTCATGCAGGGCAGCGCTACATCAGCCCTGAAATTGCAAGCCGATTAGCATTTCGCCATATTTCTGATGTGGAAGAATCTCCATTTG
>JABABC010000267.1 GCA_014238445.1 Coxiellaceae bacterium | reverse complement strand
TGAGCTCCATCATATGTTACACAAGGGCCAGCACATCAATTCCAACCATACCCCTGTTTTTGAGCAGTTTTATTCATTAGCAGCATAAATTCGCCCAGACATTACTGCGGCGTTATTTATTAAGAGTTAAGATTTATTTGCGACAGGCCCAGAAGGTGGCGCTCAACTGCATGGTTAGTCAATGATGATCTTCTGAGTTGTTTAAATAAGTGAGACTTGATTATTAGGGCTTAGCTGTATATTGTGCTTGCAGGAATTTAAATCTCCACCCTAGGGTTATCTTTTTCTATGGATAAGTACACAACTACACCGTTATTTGCTGGAACAAATACAATTGAGGAACAATTAAATCTAGCCAAGCGTTATTACACGGCGAAACGTTATGTCAGCGCCCGTTATTGGTTCGAAATGGCTGCCTCAAAAGACAGTTCTGACGCTCAGTATTATTTGGGCGTCATGTATACAGAAGGTCAAGGGGTTAAAAAAGACATCAGAGAGGCTGTTATATGGACATGTGCCGCGGCCATACGAGAAAACGCGTTCGCTATACAGGAAATGCAATCGGATGAATACACAGGTCATCGTGCAATATTACTAGAAGATATAGATCGTTATCACCCTTCGGATCAATACCAAATAGGTCTTTTGTTTCATAACATGGAGGGGCCGAATGACCATGATGAGGTGGCTTGTGAGTTTTTCAAAAAAGCTAGCGCTCAAGGAATAGAAAAAGCAAATTACTTGATGCAGTGGATAGAAGGTGGACGCACTACATTGTATGCAAAAGCATTCTTTTCAGGTTTAGGAAGCAATCAAGCAACTAAACAATTGCTATCTCTAATAAATAATGAAAGCTTCAAATATGTAGGGAAATTCATATTACCTGAATGTCTAGAAAGAATAGTTTTACAAGGCAGCTTTAGCTTAAATGGAACTAAATACGAAATCTTAGGGCAGGGTTCTTATGGCATTGTTATCAGAGAGTATGTTGATGTTAAGTATTGTTTAAAATTGGATATTAAAACAACCTATACGAATGATAATCTTAATCTCTTACTCTCCTTGCTTCGTGGCACGTCGGAAAAGCTGTCATCAGATACGAGTAGAGACTTTGCGGCCCCTGGTCGAACCGTAAGACTTTTTAATGAAATTAACCGTGAGTTGATTGCTGGGGCTGCCATAGAAGCAGCACAGGTTGTTGTTTTTTGTGGCTCAAAAGTGGTGAGGCTTCCATTATTAACCTCTATTTCTAGGGATGATGAAGAAAGAGAGCACGCCTATACGGCGATGACATCTAGGTGCCTACAAATTTACCGGGACTTTGGCCGAATTATACCTGACATTATTGGCACCAATAATGCTATGTGGTCTGATGATACTGAAACACGCCAACTCGTATTTAATGACATACCAAATAGTTATCGTAGAGAATCGATTGCAGGGCTGAGCTTCTTCCAGACCTCAAGTTCCAATCTTCCAAATAATATTTTTAATGACTATGCCAATTACTGGAAAAGTTACACGGATGGGCATCATTGCATGAAAGCAGTCATTAAAATATTAATAGGATTGATTGTGTATGATTATAATCAAAGTCAAGTTGAGCACACTCAAAAGGACCCTGTCATACAAGTGTCTGGTGGTAAGTTTTCCCTTGAAGACGTTGCTTTAAAAAATTATGGAAGCCTATTTAATGAGGTCTTCAAGTGTGCGAAGCCAAGCAATCAATACAGCCATCTCGATGACTGTGCTTGGAGGAAGCTGCGCGAGCTAATGCGTAAGCTTGGTCCTGATGCTCCTCTCCCCACTGAATTAGATGAAGTAACTTTTTTCGTCACAAAAAAGATTAAAACATCCCTATAATTTTGATTGTCGGTATTCTGTGCGCGGGTACTTTGCTTTGTTTGCGTGCTGGAGTATTTTGCTTGGGTGGTGAGAAACATGAACGCACACATGTCCCGTTTAATTTCATGACACTGATGACAGAACCACCTGAGAATGAAGTTCCAGATGAGATCGAGGACCCTTCTGTTAAAGGACTCAATATGGTTTAGGAGCTTGTGCCTTATTAATACCGTCCTGACTGGTATTCGTACTGTACACGTATCAAGTAGCAGTTACCTCTAGGGAACTTTTAGCGGCGTTAAGGTTAAATATTGGTAGATCCAACGTTACCCCCCTCTTTATTTGCGACAGAACCGTCATTAGCATGTGAATGGTAATTTGCGCAGTGAGATGTGAGTGCCTTGAGCAGCACCCGACCGTGTGCTTTGCGCCCGTGCGGGACCAAGAATTTCTGTTATTTTAGTGTCACTCATTTTTATTTCCCCTTTTGTTATGTACCTTACTATTATAGTACAAACGTACGGGGATTATTTGCGACAGAACCAGCACAAGTTATCTCAGCCGCTTAGCACCTCGCAGTCAACTATGGCGCAAGGGTCTAAACTCTCACAATTGCAACCATCAATATATTCTACCCACAATTCTACGCCGTTGGCTGAGTGGCCCGACAATAGTACCGTGGCCTCTGACGCAGTTACATCCATCTGGGCGCTCGTGCCGTACGCTATGACTCCAAATAACAGTCCGATCGCTATAAGTGGTGTTAGTAAAGTTTTCATTTCTCTTCTCCTGATCGTGTGTTCCTTCCATTATAGTAGAATTGATTTAAAGTAGTATTTTTGTT
>JABABC010000266.1 GCA_014238445.1 Coxiellaceae bacterium | reverse complement strand
TTCATGTGCCCCCCTTGTGGTATTGATTGGAAATGTAATCTGTGGCTACTGGTATTCAGTAACTCTCCATTATAATGTAAATTCATGTCCTAAGTAAACGTCCCTTACCTTGTCATTATTGAGGATATCCGAAGGTGCCCCTTCAGCGATGACTGTTCCTTGATCAATGATGTAGGCGCTTTGACAAATATCGAGCGTTTCACGGACATTATGATCGGTAATTAAAATGCCAATGCCGCGTTGCTGTAGGTGTGTGATAATCCGTTTGATATCAATGATTGAGATCGGGTCAATGCCCGCAAACGGTTCATCCAGTAGGATAAATTGCGGGTTAATGGCTAGTGCTCGAGCAATCTCAACACGGCGGGTTTCACCACCCGATAGGCTGATTGCCATCGTATCTTTGAGGTGGGTGATATGAAATTCTTGTAAAAGTTGGTCACGCTTTTCGAATCGCTCTTTTTTATTGAGATCTTTACGTCGTTCTAAGATAGCTAAGATGTTCTGTGATACGGTGAGCTTTCTGAAAATGGATCGCTCTTGCGGAAGGTAGCCGATACCCAGTTGTGCGCGTTTGTGAATGGGTAGGGCGGTGATATCTTGATCGTCGAGGTAAATATTTCCTTGATTAGGTTGTACGAGGCCTACCGTCATATAAAAGGTTGTGGTTTTGCCTGCGCCATTAGGGCCTAATAAACCAATGATTTCACTGGTATTGATGGTCATGGAGATGCCTTTGACAACTTGGCGTGACTTGTATTGTTTTTTAACGTTTTTGATATGTAGTTGAGTCATGGTTTTTTATCTGTCTTTGATCGGCGTGCACTCAGCGTAGAGTATTCCGTGAGTGGGTTCAAGTGAGCGGTGTTAGGGAGAAGGTTCTGGAGCATAATGACCTTGGGTTTGTGAGTGTAAGGTGTAGTCGCCTGTTTTTAGGTTGGCGGTTAAGCCTGTGCCATGGATAATGGAGTGTTGTTGCAGAATGGTGACGGGTTGGTCGGTTGAGGCTATGGATTGTTTGGGTTGGATGGTTGCTTGGGATGTGTGAATGGTCATTGCAGGTGAGTCTGTTGTGGCAATGCGATGGAATTGTACGTTGCCTGATAGGGTGATAATAGAATTGTTTTTATTGCTACGACCCTGTTCCGCTGTGAGATGCCAGGCGGGTTGATGTGTGAGATTAGAGTATGATGTGATGTCTGGTTGGCTGAAGAGCATGAGGTCTTGAGACTTATAGTAAGTGGCTAGTTTGGCATTGATGGTAGACGTCCGGCTGCCTTGCGCATCATGTGAATCAAATGAAACATTTTGAATGAAGATGTTCGGTGATTGTGGGTTAGTCAATGGGGTTTCGTTTCCGTTTAATCGGTCATGAAAGAGAAAATAAATGCCATAGGATAGCAAAAGGAGTGTTATCACCGTGATGGGTATAAAGAAACGTTTAATCAAGGTGGTGCTCTTGTTTGTGGGTGGGCTGTTTGTTGGTTTGAGCATGAAATAGTAAATCACAGACTTCACGAACCGCACCGCTACCGCCAGGATTGTCTGTGTGCCAGGGTATGCGTTGTTTTACTGCGTTAACCGCATTAGCGACGGCAACAGGGAGTGCGATTTGCGTCATGACCGCTAGGTCAGGAATATCATCACCCATGTAGGCAACTTGGTCCGGTGATATTTGGTAATGCTTGAGTAGAGCTTGAAAGGCAATGGTTTTATCTTTTTGGCCTTGGTAGACGTGTTCAATATCCAGCTCATTCATGCGGAGAGAGACGGCTTGGCTAGTGCGGCCACTGATGATGGCGACCGCTATCCCAGCTTCTTGAATAGCCCTAATGCCATGTCCGTCATGACTGTGAAAGCTTTTAATATCTTCGCCATTAGAGCATAGCGTGACGGCACCATTAGTGAGTACACCGTCGACATCGAGTATAAGTAGACGAATACGTTGTGCGATAATAGTGAGTTGTGGGGTCAGTTGCATTAGGCTACTCCTGCTTGCAGTAGGTCATGTAGGTGAAGAATGCCTTCAACGGTCTGGTTGTCAGTAGTAATCACCAGTGATGTGATCTTATTGTGTTGCATGATATTCAATGCTTCTGCGGCAAGCATAGAAGCAGGGATGGTTTGGCATGTTGTGGTCATGACCTCGTGAACGGGCGTGGTATGAATATCAGTGTTGTTATCCAGTGTGCGTCGTAAGTCACCATCAGTGAATATGCCTAGAAGTTGTAGTTGATCATTGCATATCGTGGTCATTCCTAAGTGTTTGCTGGTCATTTCATAGAGAGCATCACGTAGAGAGGCGTTTTCTTGAACAACAGGAATGCGAGCGCCGGTGTGCATGAGGTCTTGGGTGCGTAATAATAGGCGTTTTCCCAGTGAGCCAGCGGGGTGAAAAAGTGCAAAGTCATTGGAGGTGAAGCCGCGTGCTTGTAGTAGTGCGATGGCTAAGGCGTCACCCATCACTAGGCATGCGGTGGTGCTGGTGGTAGGGGCTAATCCCAAGGGGCAGGCTTCATTGGAAACTGCCGTGTTCAGGTGAAAATTTGAGGCTTGCCCTAATGTGGATTTAGAGTTTCCTGTCATGGCAATGATGGTAGTTTCAAAGCGTTTAAGGAAGGGGAGTAGGGCGATAACTTCGGGTGTTTCGCCAGAGTTGGAAATGATCAGGGTGGTATCTACAGTGGTGATCATGCCCATGTCGCCATGGGAGGCTTCACTGGGGTGAACAAAGAACGCGGGTGTGCCAGTGCTGGCTAGGGTGGCAGCAATTTTTTTACCAATATGGCCGGATTTTCCAATGCCAATAACAATGATACGGCCTTGGCACTGTAGTATATGTTGGCAGGCACGCTCAAAAGTGAGGTTAATGCTTTGTTTTAACTCAATAATTGCATTAGCCTCAATGTCTAGGACGTTGCTTGCGATGTCGATAATGGGTGTCTGAGTTGTTGTGGTCATTATTTGGTCTGTTATCAGTTCAGTTGTGTGCCTATTATAAGGAATTTGGTCGAATTTGCTACTGAAATTGATGAGCTTTGAGCTTGGGAGTATATTGCATAATGTACTTCTTTTGATGATAAGGAAAGATTTTACGATCTTAAGATTGTCGGGTATGATGGTGAGCTTTTTCAGGGACATATTAGGAATTTTGCATGCAGAAAATACAAGTATCGGGCGGCTTTCAGCTTGATGGGGTGGTAGAGATTGCCGGAGCCAAAAATGCCGTGTTGCCAATTTTAGCAGCAACACTCTTGTGTGAAGACACCGTAACGCTCAGTAATATTCCGCATTTGCATGATGTGACTACGATGATGGATTTGTTAGCTCGCTTGGGCATGACGTTTACCGTGGATGAGTCTATGCATGTGGAAGCAAACGCATCCGATGTATCGCAATTCCGTGCTCCGTATGAGCTCGTAAAAACGATGCGTGCTTCTATTTTGGTATTGGGACCATTATTGGCTCGTTTTGGTGAGGCGGAAGTTTCATTACCCGGTGGCTGTGCCATTGGTTCTCGCCCTGTCGATGTGCACATTGAAGGTATGCGTTTAATGGGAGCCGACATTACAGTATCGGATGGCTTTATTCATGCCTCTGTGTCTGGACGGTTGCAGGGTGCCGAGTTAAGTCTGGGAAAAATTACCGTGACAGGCACTGAAAACTTACTCATGGCCGCGGTATTAGCAGAAGGCGAATCGATTATTCATAATGCTGCCATGGAGCCTGAAGTCACGGATTTGGCTAATTTCTTGAATGCTATGGGGGCTGATATTCGAGGGATTGGCACGGAAACCTTAGTGATCCATGGTGTTCCGGTGTTAGGAGGAGGAAGTTATCACATAATTCCTGATCGCATTGAGGCTGGTACTTTTTTAGCAGCAGGTGCGTTGACGCGTGGGCGTGTCAAGGTGACACAGGTTTGCCCTGAACATTTGTCAGCAACTTTAGCTACTTTAAAGCAAGCTGGAGCTCAGTTAACACAAGGTGAGGATTGGATCGAACTCGATATGCAAGGACGTCGCCCTAAAGCCGTCAATTTAGACACCAACCCTTACCCATTGATGCCAACAGACATGCAGGCTCAATTTATGGCCATGAATATTTTGGCTGACGGCGAGTCGGTGATCACGGAGAACGTTTTTGAAAATCGTTTTATGCACGTGCATGAGATGCGGCGAATGGGTGCGGATATTCGATTAGATGGTAAAACCGCTTATTGTGTCGGTGTTGATGCTTTGCAAGCAGCGCCTGTCATGGCAACTGATTTACGTGCATCTGCAGGGTTAGTGTTGGCTGCATTAATGGCAGAAGGTGACACGTCGATCGATAGAATTTATCATATTGATCGTGGGTATGAACGTATTGAGGAGAAGTTAACTCAATTGGGTGCGTCGATTAAACGTCTATCATAAGGGGAAGGCATGGATGCTTGGGAATGTGAACGTTATTTAAATAACTTGCTCAACGTTAATGCTATTCGAGACTATGCGCCGAATGGTTTGCAAGTGAGCGGGACGCGTCCTGTCCAGCATATTGTTACCGGTGTGACAGCTTGTCAGGCATTATTGAAAGCTGCGGCTGAAGAAGGTGCAGATACGATATTAGTGCATCACGGTTATTTTTTTAAAGGTGAGCCGGAAGTCATTACAGGGATGAAGCGAGATCGTATTGCCACCTTAATCCAACAGGATATGCATTTATTGGCGTATCATCTACCATTAGATAGTCACCCTGAGCTGGGTAATAATGTATTGCTGGGTCAAGCACTCGATATTGAGCCTTTAGGTACTTTCTCTGTGGGTGACTATCAGGATGCAGGCAGTTATGGGGCTTTGGTATCGCCTTGTTCAGCGCCAGAGTTGTCTAACCGTCTTGAAACTCTTTTAGGGCAACACCCACTGCACATTGCGGGTCATTCACGTCCTATACAACGCGTGGCTTGGGCAACAGGAGCGGCGCAAGATTTTATTGTTGAAGCGCATGCTTTAGGTGTTGATGCCTTTATTACGGGTGAAGCCTCAGAGCGAACTTGTCACTTTGCACGAGAGTTAGGGATCGACTTTTTTGCAGCAGGCCATCATGCTACAGAACGTTTTGGTGTGAAGGCATTGGGCGATCACTTGGCTCGTGAGTGTGGTATGAAGCATACCTTTATCGATATTCCTAATCCAATTTAGTGAGGCGTGCGATGCTGAAGTCATAGTGACAGCGGAAAGCTGTCTTCCGACTATCATCTTCAATCGCATGTCAATCCGGTGATGTGCCATTGGTTGAGTCACAAGTGCAGTTCAAACACTGTGGTGGTCAATGGAGTCAGGTCTGTGAGCGGATGGTATTAAAGAAGTATCAAACTATTGTTGTATGGCTTTGTGATCAAAAAAAGAGTCCGTGGCGTTAGGTGTGTTGATACAATGAGACTTTTAGGATGTAGTGTTATATGCAATATAGGGATATGTTTAAAGTTTTCATAATTAGCTTCTTAGTGACAACTATTAATGAGCTAGCCATGTTTGCATCTATAGCTATTATCTCTCATAAACTACCAGTAGCACAGTTTGGTGATTTTCAGTCATTTATTGCTTCAATGGGTTTTTTCGGTGGGCTTTTAACCCTTGGTTTTTCAATTTTTATGGGGAAATACATACCAAATATACATAATACGACCAGAAGAAAAGAATGGGAAGATATTAAAAAATTCTATAGTTATAAGGTATTCCCTGTTATCGTTTTTTTTATCTGCTTGATTTCACTGTCAGTCTTTGCGATGGTTTTTGTCTTGAAACACCAACGATTTAACCACCCTGCACTAACAATTTTTTTTGCAGTTGCGTTAGAGTCTATTTTTTTTCTTTCATTCAATTATTTAAAAGCAAAATCAAAGTATATTTTGGCAACTATGTTATATATGGCAAAACAACTATCCTTTTTGATACTAGTAATCCTATTGGGATTTTATCATTACTCACTTTATTGGGTTGTCTTCTGTTATCTTTCTGCTTATGTCATTACTATGATCTTCTTCTTCCTCCTTATAAGGCATACGCGCGATGCCAAACCAGAAAAACAACATATGACCGTAGTGGAAAAACCCCTGAGGTGGAGGGCGTTTATATTGCCATATACAGTTTCTACCATGGGCATATATATATTCTCTTCGCTGCCAATGATAATATTTGAAATATTTCATTTAAATAATGAATATGAGGTTGGTGAATTTGGCGCTTTGGTTGCATTGTATGGCCTTTGTTTGATTGGAATATTTCCTTTAAAAGCATTTACTGTTAATGTCATAGCGCAAGTGATTGACTCTAAAGAAGAGATTTCGCTAACAATAAAAAAACTTTTTTTATTTAGTCTGTTCGCTGCATTAAGTGTTTCTATTTTCTTTTATATGATAGCTGGTTTTTTAATAGATTTTATGTCGCCAGAGTATCATCATCTTGAAAATTATTTTAAATTTATGATTACCTTGATAGTATGTGTAGGCATTACCAATCCTTTTTCTTCCTATATGAAGGTGTCTCATCATGCTCGTAATGAAATCATGATAACTATCTTTTTAACCCTGTTTTTCATGTGTTTTCTTGGGATTGTTTTATCGCATTTTTATGCATTATTAGGCATAGTCTTAGCGACTTATCTTTCATATGTCGTCTATATGCTTATTAATATTTTCCTTTTCATTAATTTACGCCGTAGGGAGAAATTACTGAATTAGTCAGTTGATATTTAGTGCCTGTACCATGCACTATAATGACTAAGCCTCTGCTAGGGCATCATTGATAAGGCTGGCGCAAATAAAATCATTTTGACTCAAGCCATTAATCGCATGTGTTGAATAAGTGATGGTGCATTGCTTATAACCAAACTGCACATCAGGATGGTGGCCTTGTTGTTGGGCAATCCAAGCTACCATGTTAATGAAGCCCATGGTTTTATAGAAACCTGAGAAATCAAACGTGCGGTGAATGCTGTCATGGTTTTCTGAGAGCTTCCAGTGATGCACTTGTTGAAGGAGCGTTTCAGCTTCCGCTGGCGTTAAGGGTGCTACGCCACCTTCGCAGGGAATGCAGCGTTGTTGGGATAATGGGTCTGTCATGGTGTTTTCCTTACGGTTTTTCTATTACTAGGAAGGCATTGAGACTCTCGCGGTCTACGCTTAATAAGAGCGAGTCAATGTGTTTGCTTGCAATATCGATAAGCTCCTGGGTGTTTGTGATAGCTTGTCCATTAGCGTTAGTGATGACATCACCCGGCATAATGCCAGCTAATGCGGCTTGGCTGGTTTCCGTGATATTGGTCACTAGCACACCATTGAGCTGACTTCCATCGGTCTCAATTTCACTGAAGTTACGAAAGCTTAATCCTGCTAGGAAGGGATTAACGCGCTGTTTGAGTTCGTCTTTGGGGTCGCCCACTTTTGCTGTTATTGTTTGAGTTTTGTTGTGTCGAACCACTTCCAAGGTGATTTTTGTACCGGGGCGCATCATGCCTAGTGTGTTGCGCACCTGCGCTGCACTATTCATCGGTTTTTTGTTAATGCTCACGAGAACGTCTTTGATTTTAAGTCCAGCTTTATCTGCGGGGCTACCAGGAACGACTTGAGAGACAATAGCACCATTACTGTTTTTTAAATGCATGGCATCGGCTAAGGAAGGTGTGATGTTTTGTGCAATGACACCTAGCATGCCGCGTTTCACTTTGCCGTATTGAATGAGTTGTTGTGCAATGCTATCAACCATGTTGCTAGGAATAGAAAAGCCTATCCCTACGTTAGCACCAGGGCCTACTAAAGCGGTGTTAATGCCGACTAATTGACCTTTTAAGTTAACAAGCGCCCCACCTGAATTGCCGGGGTTAATCGGCGCATCGGT
>JABABC010000265.1 GCA_014238445.1 Coxiellaceae bacterium | reverse complement strand
TCTTCGATCACATCATGCAGCAGTGCAGCCATGATGGTTTGGTAATCCATTTTGATTTCAGCAAGAATAAAGGCAACGGCCACAGGATGCGTGACATAAGCTTCCCCGGTACGACGGCGCTGACCCTGGTGCGCTGCCCAAGAAACCTCATAAGCACGATGAATCTGCTCAATTTGAGCTTCCTCTAGATAATCCAGTTTTTTACGTAACTTCTTATACTGACGCAACACCATCCCCTATGAAAACAAGGTAACCCCTGCGTAACATCATTGTACATCAATTGCAAAATTGAGATAGCGTCCCCAAAGTAATCACAACTCAGTTAGTTGATGATAACGTCATCTTCAACTGGATCAGTTCGTGTTTTAGTGATATCAAAGCCTTCTGCAATTTCACGCAAAGCTAAAACAGTGGGCTTATCATTTTCCACTGGAACTTGAGGGTCTGCAGCACCTGACTCTATAAGATGAGCACGTTTTGCTGACTTCAATACGAGATCAAAGCGGTTTTTAACATTTTTCAAACAATCATCGACGGTAACGCGAGCCATAGTAACCCCCTGTTTTATAATAAATTTTTAATAAAAATAAGCTTAATTGCTCAAATTAGGATGGCCATTTTAGTGCTTTTCCAGCAATTCTTCCAGTAAAGATGATAATTTTCTATCCTGCTGTGCAGTTTTTAATCGCTGGGCTTGAATAATATGCTCAGCCTCTTGCACTAACACCTCAAAATCATCATTCACCAACAAATAATCAAATTCATAATAATGCACCATTTCACTTTGCGCTTCACTCATACGTTGAGCAATCACATCCGCTGAATCCTCATTACGACCCTTTAACCGCTGCTGTAGTATTGCTAATGATGGCGGCACAATAAATACCGTGATGACTTGAGGGAAAATTTGCTTCACTTGACGAGCACCCTGCCAGTCGATTTCCAAAATAATATCAATCCCTCTCTCAAGCTGCTCAACCACCCATTCATGCGATGTCCCATAACGATGACCAAAAACCTGTGCATACTCTAAAAACGCATTATTATCCACCATGGCCTGAAAGACACCTTCCGTCTTAAAAAAATAATCCTCACCCTCTTTATCATTCGGACGTGGCGGACGAGTTGTACAAGACACAGATACTTTAATCGCAGGGTCACGCTCTAGCAATGCTCTTACAAGACGCGTTTTCCCACCGCCTGATGGTGCCGCAATAACATATAACGTACCCTGACTATTCAATATTCTGCACCTGCTCTCTGATTTGTTCTAATGACACCTTGATATCCAATGCTGCCTGCGTAACACACAAATCCACTGACTTACTCGCAATGGTGTTCGCCTCACGATTGAGCTCTTGCATAAGAAAGTCCAAACGTCGACCCACAATACCGCCAGCTACTATAATTCGCTCACACTCACTGACGTGTGCCGTCAAGCGCTGTAGCTCTTCCGCAATATCGATTTTTTGTGCAAACCACACCAGCTCTTGCTCTAGACGCTCAGTATCTACTTTTGCTTCTAGTATTTCAAATTGAGCGAGCATTCGATTTTTATAAGTGGCTAACAACTCAGGTAACTGTGCTTCGATGACCATAAGCTGCCGCTTAATGTCATCCAGGCGCTCAGTAATAAAGACTGCAACGCCCTCACCCTCACGCGCTCTCACAACAACCACTTGATCTAAACACGCCTGCAGGCTGACCTTAAAGGCGCCCTCTAGCCCCTCAATCGAGCGTTTTGCCGACTGAACCACCCCGCGATACTGCAGAACATCAAATACGGACAAAGTTGCCTGAGGAAACCGATCAGAGACCTGCTGAATAACCTGCTCTAACTGCGCCAACATGGCTTCATTGCATTGTAGCTCTGCGGCCTGCTCGCCAGAAGACTGAAACTTAACCGAAACATCCACCTTACCTCGCTGCAAAGACGCTTTAACGAGCCCCCTAACAACATCATCCCACTCACGAAATAACTCAGGTAAATGCAAGTTTAAATCTAGGTATCGGTGATTCACTGTGCGAATTTCCCAGGTTAATTGCCCCTCAGGCAAATCAAGCAAATGACTCGCATAAGCCGTCATACTCTGTAACATAATGTTCCTTCCTTACTTCATAAGACAAATTTCATGCATGAACCGCTGAATGCTGGTCGCAATAAGCGATAAAGTCTGCTATAAAACGAACCACTCAAAGAGATTTCAACAACCCAATGTGCCACGCATGTTAACTGCACGCGATAACTGGTGCAAGCCAACCCCAGGAGCTAATCACATGCGCCCCAGCCTTCGTCCCACCCATGCCTTACGACCCATTGAATTTAAGAGACAGTTTACACAGCATGCCGAACGCTCAGTGCTAGTTTCCTTTGGAAACACACAAGTTCTCTGCACAGCATCGGTCGAAGATCGCGTGCCTTCATTTCTAAGAGACAGCAAACAAGGCTGGATCACTGCTGAATATGGCATGCTACCTCGCTCAACGCATAGCCGCATGTCACGAGAGGCTGCTCGCGGTAAGCAACAAGGTCGAACCATTGAAATCCAACGACTCATCGGCCGCTCACTGCGTGCGGCGGTAGACCTGTCAGCACTGGGACAACACACCATCACCATTGACTGTGACGTCATACAAGCTGATGGTGGCACCCGTACAGCTGCCATCTCAGGTGCCTGTGTCGCTTTGATTGATGCACTGAATCACATGGTTACTAAGGGCATGATCACCCACTCGCCCCTAAAACATCACATTGCTGCTATCTCAGTAGGTATCTACAAAGACACCCCTGTACTCGATTTAGACTACGCTGAAGACAGTACGTGCGAAACGGATATGAATGTCGTGATGACAGACACGGGTGAATTCATTGAGATCCAAGGGACTGCCGAGGGCAAACCTTTTGCTAATCAACAACTGCAGAGCCTCTTACAACTGGCTGAACAAGGCATTACGGACATCATTGCCCTACAAAAACAGGCACTCAGTCATCATGCAACCGACCCTCTTGCCACTACAGTGTAAAACCGTAGTCAATGACTAACGGCGCATGGTCTGAAAAGCGTTGTGCTTTATAGATTGATGCGCTTTCCACGGTGCCCTGCAAGTTTGGTGTGATCATCTGGTAATCAATCCGCCAGCCCACGTTGTTAGCCCATGCTTGACCGCGATTCGACCACCAAGTGTACTCGTGCGGCGCTTGATTGACCTCACGAAACGCGTCTACCCAGCCTTGCTTCACCAACAACTCATCTAACCAAGTGCGCTCCTCAGGCAAACACCCGGAATTTTTTTGGTTTGATTT
>JABABC010000263.1 GCA_014238445.1 Coxiellaceae bacterium | reverse complement strand
CATCACAACAATTAAACACTACTACATTACGGATACTAAAGATAAAACGTTATTTAATAACGCCATCAGCGGAATGCTAACCCACCTTGATCCGCATTCCAGCTATCTCGATAAAGAAGCTCTCCAACAAATGACCAGCACGGTCTCTGGTGAATTCGTTGGCATTGGCATTGAGCTCACCGTTGACAAAGGTGCGCTGAAAGTCATCAGCCCTCTTGATGGCACACCTGCCGATAAAGCTGGCCTAAAAACCAATGACCTGATCATCAAAGTTGACAACACCCTTGTGGAAAACATGAGCCTCAATGAAGCTGTCAATAAAATTAAAGGCAAAAAAGGCACGCTTGTTACCCTTACTATTTTAAGGCCTCATGCTGCAAAACCAATAAAAGTCACCATTAAGCGTGACACCATTAAAATTGTTACCGTAAAAACCAAACTATTGGATGACCACTACGGGTATGCTCGCCTGAGTTTTTTTCAAGGCAAGGCTGATCAAGAACTAAAAGCTGCCATTCAACAATTGAAGAAAGACAGCCACAACCAACTACAGGGCCTTGTTTTAGATCTTCGTAATAACCCTGGTGGACTACTCAACCTCAGCGGTGAAATCACGGATTTATTCCTTGATAAGAACATAACGCAGCGCTATAAAAACCTCATTGTCTACACCAAGGGTCGCATTCCAGGCTCCAACATTACGCTCAAAGCAAAACCACACGATATCATTCCCAACGTGCCACTAGTTGTTTTAATTAACGCAGGCTCCGCTTCAGCCTCTGAGATTGTAGCCGGTGCTCTACAAGACTACCGTCGCGCTGTCATCATGGGTACACGCAGCTTTGGCAAAGGCTCTGTACAAACGATCATCCCAATCAGCAAAGACACAGCCATCAAGTTAACCACGGCGCTGTACTACACCCCAGCTGGCCGTGCAATCCAAGCAGAAGGCATTCAACCTGATGTGATTATTCCCACACTAGACATTCAACAAAAAGACAGGGGGCTGACATTAACTGAATCAGATTTCAGCCGGCATTTAAAAAATGGCTCACACGAAACGTCCTCTATAAACACTGACGCAGAGAAGCGGTCAACCGCTTTTCAATTAGCGCAAGAAGACTATCAATTATTCTCCGCATTGATGATGTTAAAAGGACTCCATAGCGTACAATAAGTAACACACTTGCACGCTATAATGCTTTACATTAACCTGCTATACACTGTGATTAAATAGAAGCACAAACCCTATGCATACACTTAGTAATGTCACCTACTTGTCCATTATCACAGCTGGCCTGATTATCTGCCTATTCATTGAGCAGCGACGACACTTACGGTACCTGCGCTCTATCCCTGCTCGCATTCATGTCAACGGAACCCGCGGGAAATCCAGTGTCAGCCGATTAATTGCTGCAGGTCTTCGAGCGGGAGGCATCCGTACCTGCGCCAAAACGACCGGCACCTTAGCTCAATTCATTGACCCAGACGGTCATGAAGAACCCATTTACCGAATTGGTCATACGAATGTCATCGAACAACTCAAGATCATACGCCGTAGTGCCGAGCTCAATGCTGAAGCATTAGTCATTGAATGCATGGCGGTACAACCTTTACTGCAATCCTTATGTGAATATAAAATTGTTCAGTCTACTCATGGTGTCTTATGTAATGCACGTCCAGATCATCTCGATGTTATGGGGCCTACTGAAAAAGATGTAGCACTCGCATTAGCAGGCACCGTCTCAATCAACGGACTTTTTTTCACTGCCGAGCAAAAGCACCTGGACACCCTTAAAATGGCAACAGAAGATCGCAACAGTCAACTGATAGCCGTCAATAATAACGATATCACTGCAATCACTGACGAGGAAATGACCCAATTTTCCTACAATGAATTTAAAGAAAATGTGGCATTAGCACTCAAAGTCTGCGAATCGCTGAATGTGGACCGTGAT
>JABABC010000195.1 GCA_014238445.1 Coxiellaceae bacterium | reverse complement strand
CTGACCTGTCTTTGATAGTGTGCTGAGTACACTATCATCTAAGCAGCGTTGCCAGAGTGTTTGGTGCGGTTGGGTGCGACTGAGTAGTAATAAGTCGTTTAAATCACAGCCACACAAGGGAGAGCGTAATAAGGCCATCCAGGCGATGCGGTCATTGGGTGATAGCAAGGCACGACAGAGTGTGAGGGCATCGACAATTTCTGGTTGTACGCTCAGTGGATCAATATCGGTGGCATGAACAGGAACGCCTTGTGCTGAAAGAGCCGGTAAAATATCACGCAAGTGATTGCGCGAGCGTACTAAAATGGCTATCGAACCCTGAGGGTCTTCAGCGCGTAGTAACTTGACTGTTTCAGTAATGCGTTCACCTTGTGTGCGAGCGTCGTTTGCAAGGCAAGTGTAGGTTTTCACGCAATTTTCACTCGATTGGTCAGCACTGATTGCGTGAGACAAAGGCACACCACCATACGCAAAGTCCATGGACTCAGGGAAAATCGATTCAAAGGTCTTATTAACCCAATCCACTACACCTTGTTTGGAGCGAAAGTTCATGGTGAGTTGTAATGCAGTGAGATCCACTGGGCCAAACCCTTGTGTTTGTGTTTGCATGAATAAGGTAACTTCAGCATTGCGAAAACGGTAGATGGATTGCATGGGGTCGCCAACAAAAAATACGGTGCGACCATCACCGGTGTGCCAATCAAAAGTGAGGCGCTGTAAAAGGTGGTATTGTGCAATGGAGGTGTCTTGAAACTCATCCACTAATAAATGCGTGATACGATCATCTAAGTATAAAGCTAAATCGGTCGGTTCCTCGGGTGACCCTAGTGCTCGTAGTGCTGCCAGTGTGAGTTCGGAAAAATCGATCACGTTGTGTTGTTGAAACACTAACGTTAAATGCGCCGCTAAATGTGGCAAGGCATGCAGTAGGGCATTCAGGATGTGCGTTTGTTCAGTGGTGTAGTGGATGGGTGGGCAATGCTGTAGGTCTTGAAAGGCTGATTCCAATGGTTCATTATTACGGCATTGGTCGAGCAAGGCTTGCATGGCCGTTTTATGCTTACTTTTAGCGGTAAAGCCTTGACGCTTGGTCAAGCTTTTACGCCATTCCCCTTTACTGGTTAGAATGCACTGTGCCAATTGAATCCAGGCTTCACGCTGTTTCAGCGCGACCGATAAGGGCTCAGTGAGTCCGATTAAATGGCTCATGGGGTGTTCGGGGTTTTCAGCAACAAGGGTTTTTGCTGCTGTTTCAGCGTGTAGTGCGAATTGATGCAATAGACTGGGGTCTATGTGTTCCAGCACGCGTTGCATTGCATCAAGGTTCATCGATTGCAGGGTATGTTCTAAGTGATGGATGCGTTCTTCGTCGTGTTGGCTGTGCATCACGGTCGGTAACCACTGTTGTCGTTTATTCAGTAATTGCGCGAAGAGTTGAATCACCGTGGCAGCTTTATTATCGCAGTGTAATAAGATAGTTTGCAGTGCATGACTGAGTGTTGTGTCACCGTCATGGAGTGTTTCTAGTAATCCGATAGCAGCGCTTTCAAAATACCGTGTGGCATTATCCACCAATTGCGGTTGACTGCCCACTTGAGAGAGTAGCGGTGTTTTTTTATTGATCGTTGCGGTTAAGCTATCGATCGTCATGATATTGAGCCGGTTGGGGTTAGACACTAAGTTCCAATCGGCTTGTTGGTCTTTATCTAACACAGCGCGTGCGAGTCGCCAGGTGTGTTTTTTGTGTGGTTCACTGGGTTCTTGAGTATCACTGGCAAGCATCAGTGCTCCTAACACGCGGTCGCGCATTTCACGTGCGGCTTTACGCGTAAAGGTGAGTGCTACAATTTCTTCAGGGGTTTCTACGGCTTGTGCTAATAACACCAATAGCCGTTGGGTTAATAATTCTGTTTTACCTGAGCCTGCAGGAGCTTGCACGATAAAGGAAGTGTGTGGATCAAGCGCTGCGTGTCGTTGGTCGTGGTCATGGATGGTCATGATTCAAATACTCGGCAAAGGGGTTGTAAGTCACAAGTGAGGCAAGCGCTCGGATGTAGCGGATCAACGCGTGCTTCACCCGCACAAAATTCATCAGCCAATTGGTGAATGGCTTGCTCACAATGATCATGCCATGCCGTCCAGCTCATCGCATGTTGTCGTAGTTGGGTAATGGGTGTAAACCCAGGCACTACGCTGGCATCCTGTTCGTAACGATCGTGTAAGAGACCTTTAAACTGTAGTTGACTGGCTTTCACTTGTGCGTAGCCTACACCTGCGATAGGGAGTGTCTCTTGCATGGCTAAATAATAGGTTGGTAGTTGTGGGTCATCGAGTCGTTGTTGAAACCACGGTGTGAGATTGGTTTGAAACGTTTTATAATCGATAATGACGTGTTCACCATTGGCCAGTTGATCGATGCGGTCAATGCTGATAGAAAAAGTGAGCTTGCCTAGCGTGACACGATGCGATTGTTCTTGTGCTAGTACTCTAAAAGGGGTGCGATTTTTTTCCAGGTTGAGCCATTCGAGCAGTAGCGCGCACACACGTGTTTTTTCTAAGGGTAAAAAATACGCTTCGACACGTTGTGCAATCGCTGTATTCTTCACTGCTGCATCAAAAGCCTGATCTAAGTAGGTTATCAGTGCGCTGTTATCCAGCTGCACTAAGGTGTCATGATCTTTCAGTTGTTGCCAAACAGCTTCTAAAGTGGCATGCACCAGGGTGCCAGCTTGTGCGGGACTTAAGCCTACGTGTGTGTCTGCTGGGGTATGGGCATTGAGGCGTACTTTAGCAAAGGCTTTAAAGGGGCATTGTGCTTGTTGTTTTAAAATCCAGGTGCCACCGCGTGGTTGTTCGTTATCATTAAGCGGTGGGGCATGAATGTGAGTGAGTGGGGATAAGGGGAGTGGTTGTGTGATAGCAGTGATCGCAGCATCGGCCAAGGTTAATTGGTCAGTGGAGAGTAGTGGGAGATGACGCGTTAATGGGCTGGCATGAAAGTGGCGTTCGTGGTCCGTTTGATGGTGACTGATAATGACCTGCGTGCTGCTTTCGCAGAGTCGTTGTTGTACGCGTTGTGCAAAATGCCGTTCGCGCTCGCCATCGGCATGCGGCATGTGGTGGTGTTTTTGAATGGATGCAGGTAAAAAGGGATTGGCTTGTGCCGCAGCTGGCCAGGTTTCATCATTCACATTCATAAACCATAAATGATCGAAGGTATAACCTGAAGCTTCTAACACACCGAGTATTTGAATCGGGGCATTACTGCCTTCAGTTTGGAACGGTGTTTGATGTAATAAGGTTTGGAGTATTTCTAAGGCTTGATTCAGTGTCAGTTGTGGGTGTATGTCATCAAGACTGGCGAGTTCGTGTAAGACGCTTTGGAAGCGTTGGATCAGTTGGTGTTCCAGCGAGGTGATGGTGCGACCGCCAGGCCAGCCCCATTGGTGACAACACGTGATGATGCTGTGTGCCCACTGACTGGGTGATTGATTGTGGGGAAGTTGAGGTTGCAAGGCCTGCCAGCGACTAAGCCAGGTGGATTCAGGGAATGCGGCATGCAGTTGTGTCAGTGTTCCTGCAACGGTGGTTTTATTAATGGTTTCCATGCCGAGTTGTTGTAAGGCGAACGTGGCTGCTGAGGCACATGCGGCATCTTGTGCATGATGGTGGTTGTACGGAGACTGTAGCCAGTTTATCCATCGCGAGATAGGGGCGCGTTGTGATGCGCAGAGTTTTAAGCCCTGTAAGGCTGAGTCAATCAAGGCAAATTGCACCAGTGGTTTTCCAGCAGAACAGTTAAAGGGTAGTGGCGTGGCTTCATCAATCAGCGCGCGCACGTCAAATGTATCGATAAAGATGTGTTCAATCGTGTCGCGCAATTCCGTTAAGTTGGGCACGATACAGGCGATACGTTGGCTAGGATTGTTGATCCAATGCTGTTTGGCCCAACGTGCCATGGTGGTGATTTCACAGCGACGATCGGGCAGGCTGATACGATGTTGTGTGCTTGATAAGCCGGGTGGCTTGTCATGCTCAATCACCGTGTAGTGAGATAAGGTATTCATTAATGCTTGAACGCTAGGCGAAAGATCGTCAAAGCCCATCAGTAAGATGTGTTCCGGCAGTGTGATGTCTTGTTGTTCGATCAGTGTAATGAGTTCGGGTATGAGGTTGGATAGACGTGCCCAACCTTGTTGTTGACAGTGTTCAGTCAGGTGATTGGCCCATTCAATGAAGGTGTCCACTTCATGGTTGGCTCGAGGTGCAATATCATCCGTGGTGAGTTGCCAATCATTGAGTATTTGCCAGGCTTGTTGTGCTTGTTGTGCCGTCGCTTGCGTTTGAATCAGGGCAAACCGTTCATCTTGATCGACACACTGATGCCATAATTGATGTTCTTGCCAAGCGCTGAGCAGCACGCGGTTGCTTGGTGTGTGGCGTAACCATTGTTGAGTGATCCAGGTAGTGAGAGGTTGGGCCTCTAACGATGGCCAGGTAAAGTGGCCTTGTTGTTGCCGCCAAGCGGCATATTCACGTTGCAAGCTTAAGCTTAATCGTTGATTAACGGTTAATATGGCATGGTTATCTTTAAGGTGTGCAAAGCAGTGTTCAAACATAGTTCAGTGTGGCAGCAGTTCCCTGTGATTCACACTATAACGGGATATGTGTTGAGATGCTATGGAGCTGTCATGGTGACTGTCTGATCATTGGGATGGGGTTGATTGACAGGGTCAATGTGTGACTCATTCGTGAGATTTTTCGCCCAAGCGACCATGACATACTGAGACAGCAGCTGTTGGTGAATAGGTGAGAGATTGAATGAGAGGGGGCGGTCGGCCTGCTAAATCAATCCGATGAAGCTTGTATGGCTTGGGTTAATAAGCTTAGCCAAGAAGCACTTAAGAAAGCGTCACTCATCCAAGACGACATTGTGATGGGAGGTTATGGAACCATCAAAGGCGATACACTTCTGCATCTTGCAGTGGCTAAGAAAAACCAAAGCGTAGTTCTTGCTCTGATTAAAAAGATCGATATAAAAGCACTCAATGATATATTGTTTCTAGTACCTGAAAATATCGACAAAAGAAATTTCTTTCTCGATACCATAAACTTTGCACTGAAGCATATTATTCCTAGTGATACCTTAAGTTCAAAAAATAAAAT
>JABABC010000261.1 GCA_014238445.1 Coxiellaceae bacterium | reverse complement strand
TTAGGTTCAAATATTGCCAATAAAGCGTTAGTGGGAGGGGTGGCGGCATTGCTCATGCCATTAACAATTCATTCACGCGTCTTATTTCGTGAATTTCCTTTTTTAATTGCAGTCACGTTGCTGGTGGGTGTGATGTTTTACTTAGGCGCCTTAACACGTCTTGATGGCATTATTTTGCTAATATTATTTGTGGTTTATATTGGCTGGATGCTGACTATGGCAAGAAAGCCCTTGGGTCAGCATGATGCGTTGATTGAAGAAATGGAACATGAGGCGCCAGCAATCAGTATGTCCTTACGGCGAGCGCTATACGGGAGTCTTGTCGGTTTGGTTTTATTGTTGGGTAGTGCTGAAGTGGTAGTGACGTGCGCCTCGGGTATCGCAGTTTGGTTTGGCTTAAGTGACCTGCTCATTGGGTTGACCATTGTGGCGATTGGGACGTCTTTACCGGAATTGGCCGCAACTGTGGTGAGCTGTATCCGAAAAGAGTATGACTTAGCCATTGGTAATGTTGTCGGCTCAAGTCTTTTTAATTTATTAGCGGTACTAGCCATGCCTGCGTTATTTTCACCAGGGGCGTTGTCATCCGATTTAGTGACGCGAGATTACCCGGTGTTGTTGGGTATTACCCTGCTATTTTGGCTGCTTGCTGTGATGCCACCTCAGAGAGGTCGAATAGGTTTGTGGGGTGGTTTGTGTTTGTTATTGGTATACATCGCGTATATCGTCATGTTGGTGATGACTGCGTTATCTTAGTTTATAAGCAATATTTCACGTAGAGAATCAGGCGACCTAAAAATCGTTGGTACCAAGGTCGGTGTGTTTTCCAGCTGCTCAGTGAGAGTTCTTGGGATTGAATCAGGTCACTGAGAAATAGTTGTTTAACAATATTTTTCGCAGCTTGGTTGCGTAATCGCACATCCACTTCTAGGTCATGTAGGAGGCTGCGGTGATTGAGGTTGCTTGATCCAACTAGTACCCAGTTATCTAAGATGACAGATTTAGCATGCAGAATGGAAGGTAAGTATTCATAAATCTTTACGCCGGTTTTTAATAAGTCCTGATAAAACATGGAGGAAGCCCACGGTAGGGGGAGTAGGATGTGGCACTTTCTAGGGATCAGAATGCGCACATCAACCCCCCGTTGAGCAGCCTGGCGTAACGCTTTTAGAATACGGTGGTCAGGGATGAAATAGGCATTGGTAATCCAAAGTCGTTTTTTTGCATGAGCAATCTTAGTGAGTAATTGTTTGTAGAGCACGCGTCGGCGATGACGAGAGTGATTGAGACGAAAGACTGGGTCTGTTTGCGTGTGACATAACGTTTCATGTAGGCGATCTTTGAAGGTTTTATGTTCCCAGGCGTAGTCAAAAGCTTCGGTTAACGGTGATAGATTGCAGTGCGTGATGCGAACAGCTGTATCACGCCAACCCAGCCCGTTATCGGTTGTCATGAGGTGATTGCGCACGGCGTTAATGCTGCCGACAAAGGCAATATTGTCATCAATGATGCAGGTTTTACGATGATTGCGTGCGTTGATGTTTAATAGCAGGTAAATCCATTTGACGACCCAAGGAATTTTAACAACACATCGGCTCCAGTTCCAAATTTGCCAAGGGAAAGGATGATAGACGCGTGTTTCAGCTCCGGATTTTTCCAGTGATCGAGCAAATTGCGCTGACCAATAGGGACTGCCGCACCCATCCACCAGTACTTTGACAGTGACGCCGCGCAGAGCAGCTTCGCGAAGCGCATGGGCTAGGCGTTGACCTAGGTGATCATTCACAAAGATAAACGTTTCAAACAGAATGTGATGTTGGGCTTGTTGGATATCGTCAATGAGTGCATCAAAGAAGCTAGAGCCATTATCATAAATGATTTCAGTATCTTGAGATGCGTGTGAATGTGGGTGTTGCTTGGTTTGTGTGAGTAGGGTGTCGGTCATGAGTCAGATTCAGTATCATTGTCATCGCAGATTTTTAGGTGATTATTTTTTGCGAAGTCTAAAATAGATTGGTATAAGATAGGGTTAGACTCTTTGAGTTTAGGGTCAAGTACAACACACTGGTGCCCATCTTTAGTGGTAGGTTGAAGCAGAGGTGAGTATTGGATGCGTCGTTTTTTGAATGTGGACATGGACTCGCTCATGCGCTCTGCCCAATTGCTCGGACGAAAGGTTTCCCCACTGTCAGTATTAACGCCTTCAATAATGATTTTTTTGGGTTTTTTGCTCATGCTGTATTCTGCAATGCGCATTTGCGCGGTATGGTGGGTTTTACTCAGGTGCGGCTTTCGTTTAGAGTATCGTCCACTGGGTGGCCGGTCTAGGCGAGACACTAGGGAATGGCTCACATCCTACCATCGATCGACGGTTTGTGCTACATCCTTCGTGAGGGTGTGTCTGTCTTTAGCAGGTGGTAGTATCCAGTTGATTCAATATCATTTATTATGCCTATTCGCCTTTAGTGTTAACGTCATTGAGGTGAGCATGAGAACTCTGTGGAAACAGTAGGTGGAACAATATGAGTGAGCATTCAGAGATGATCAAACGACGTAAGCGATTTAGGCGAGGCATTTATTTATTGCCTAATTTATTCACGATGGGAGCGATGTTTGCGGGCTTCTATGCCATTATCATGGCAACCACTGGCCGTTTTGAACAAGCGGCGATTGCTATTCTTATTGCTATTGTTCTGGATGGCTTGGATGGTCGTGTTGCACGTATGACAAGAACACAGTCAGAATTCGGCGCTGAGCTGGATAGTTTGTCCGATATGGTCTCTTTTGGTGTAGCACCTGCAATCATTATGTACTTATGGACGCTTTACTCTTTGGGTAAGTTAGGGTGGTGTGTTGCGTTTATCTTTGCTGTGTGTGGTGCTTTGCGTTTGGCACGATTTAATTCAGAAAGTAATTCCAGTAAACGTTTTTTTTATGGTTTGGCCATTCCATTACCTGCAGGGTTGATTGCCAGTGCTATTTGGTTGTGCCAAGACTACCAAATTACAGGTTATTGGATTCCTTATGTGCTAGCAGTGGTGGCGCTGATTTTAGGGTTTTTAGAAGTTAGTGTGATACGTTATCGCAGCTTTAAGGACTTAGATATGGGTGGTAAAGTGCCTTTCCAGTGGATCGTCTTTATTGTCTTGTTGTTAGTGTTGATTGTCTATAATCCACCCGTTGTGATTTTTACCTTAAGTTGTTTGTATGCTTGTTCTGCTCCCGTGCAATGGGCGTGGAAACGGTGCTTCAGCAAAAAAACTGCACGACGATCATGATCCTTGTCAAAGTATTGACAAGGAGGGGTGATGAATGGCTATGACGTCTATTCGCTCTTTATGGAGCCGGCGCATGCAAGCTGTTTTATTAACCAGTTTTGCTTCGGGTTTGCCCATTGCTTTAACGGGCAGTACATTGCAAGCGTGGTATACCGAAGCGCACGTGAATTTAATGACCATTGGTTTATTAAGTTTGGTGGGCCTGCCGTATTTATTGAAAGTATTATGGGCGCCACTGATGGAGCGTTATGTACCGTTTAAAGGCGGTAAGCGAGCTGTATGGATTATTGTATGGCAGCTGAGTATCTCGATATGTTTATGGATGATGTCTTGTTTGTCACCGGCCACTTTACCTGACGTTCTGGCGGGGGCTGCTTTAATGGTGGCGTTTTGTTCGGCTTCTCAAGATGTTGTTGTGGATGCTTATCGTACGGACATTTCACAGTCAGACGAACGTGGCTTTGCTGCAGCATTACTCTCAGTGGGTTATCGTTTCGCCATGTTAGTGTCTGGCGCTTTAGCTTTAGTGTTAGCGAGCTCGGTGGGTTGGGTGATCGCGTATCGATTGATGGCGTTATGTATGCTAGCTAATGTTGTTATTAGTTGTTACTTGCCTCGGGTGCCTAATGAATTAAGTCGGCCTGCGTCTTTAAAAGAAGCGATCATAGAGCCTATGGCTGATTTTTTACGGCGTGATCAAGTGATTTTATTATTGGCATTCATGGTGCTTTATAAAATGGCAGATGCTTTAGCGTTAGCATTAAATACAACATTTTTATTGCGAGGAGTGGGGTTTGACTTGCTGACTGTTGGGTTATGGAGTAAAACCATTGGATTGGCTGCCACATTGATAGGTGGTGTTGTCGGTGGGTTATTATACCCTCGGTTGGGTTTGTATCGGTCTTTATTGTGGTTTGGTTTTTTACAAATGAGTTCCAATTTATTATTTGCAGCACTCGCTGTTGTGGGTAAAAGTCATGTGTTATTAGTGATGAGTATTTTCGGGGACTATTTTTGTGGAGGAGTGGCTACCACCGCTTTTGTTGCATTTCTTATGTCGTTATGTCATCAGCGTTATAGTGCGACTCAATATGCTTTATTTTCAGCCATTGCATCCATTGGCCGCATTGTGTGTGGTCCGTTAGCAGCCAGTATGGTGAACGCAATGGGATGGGCTGAGTTTTACGTCGCGAGCTTTCTCATTGGATTGCCCAGTTTGTGGTTATTGGTTTTATTGAAGCGCCGTCACTATTTTACAATGAATTCAGTTGCTGTTTCAGTTTAGTGGTTTTTTGAGCTGTTTTATCAAGTATGGAATTGAGCACCATCCAATGATACCTTCTACCAATAAAATAATGCCAATCATCATAAAGAAGTATTTGCTAAAGCCTAAAAAGGCAGTAATAAATAGTAATATTCCAATAATAGCTCGATTAATGCGATCCGTTTTGTCGATATTACATGATGTAAAAGCCATGTGTGTTTCTAATGGGTTGAGTGATTAATTGAGTGTGGCATCTGGACATTGAGAGTAATGCATCAGTAGTTGAGTCACTTGGCGGTGTTGATGGAGTAGTGAAATTTCAACGGGTATTTGGCCGTCGGGCTCTGTTTTTGAGAATAGATTTGCACCAGCTTCGATCAGTAATGGAATGCAGGTTAGAGCGTTATGTTGTGCAGCGTAATGCAAAGGGGTGACTTTAGCTTGATCTAAGCAACGGTTAGGGTCTGCACCTTCATTGAGTAGTTGTTGAACCTGCTCCGCATTATTTTCCATTACAGCACTAATGAGGTCGTAGGTGAGTCTGTCATGGTTCATGGTGATGCTCGTTGCTAAAGTATCTTTTATTGATCAATAGTTTAAGTCCTTATCGCTCTATCGTGTACAATATATCAATTCCATTGCTGTTGTCTAGTGAGTTACTTTCAGTTTGTAAAATCCACTGTGGTGTGAGGAATAATCGGAATTGCACAATGTCATTGTTATCCATGAGTCCTTGGCTGTATCGCACATAGACGTTGGGTGAGATAAATTTACCGAGGACAAAGTAGTTTTGTTGGTCCAGCTGGTTGCCTGCAGCATCGACCGTTGAGCTCGTTTCAACGCCGAGTTCACTGAGCCCTAAGGTGTTTTGAACATTGGTGCTGATGCCACCGGAGTCTGAGCTGGACAGCCCTGTTTCACCAAGTTTGATGGTGTCAAAAATGTTCGCTGTCGAGTTAGTGGACTGTTGGTTGATATTATCAGGAGTTGCGCTGGTGGATAAATGGCCAAGGATTAGATAGGAGAGGATATCTGATTGTGAGAGATTTGCTGGGACTGAAAACAAACTCAAGATGGGGTGATTAAGCATACCTGTGACTTCGATGCCGACAGTTACCCCCGTCGTTGAAAAGTCTTGTTGGTAGAGTGAATTGGCATTAGAGATTTTTTTTGTGGCCCGTAAGTTAAGTGTTGGATTAGTGAGGGGGTTGTTGTTATAGGTCAGTTCAGAATGTGGGGAGATAGTGAGTTTATGGCCATAAGCTTCGTAGACCCCATTGATTGAGATATGGCCGTTACATAGTGTACTGCTTTGCGGTTTTTTGCTGATTTGAATATTGCCTTGTGCTTGGCCTCGAATACCAATAATGCTGAGGTCAATTTGTTTTCCCAATTGAACGTTAACATCGCCATGAATTATCCAGGGATTTTTAGTGCTTCCCGTTTGGTATTGTATATCGCTATGAGGTAGTCGTTTAACATTTTTAGCTTGGTAAGGTGTTATTTTAGCTTGTGGTATATTGATGTTTCCATTGACGCTAATGTCTTTGTTTTTGATGGTGAATTGAAGATCGGGGCTGATGAATACTTGATATTCATGATTATTAATCAGCTGAAAGTTTTTTCCATTAAGTCTTAAGCGTGTGAGCCAATTGTTATTTTTATACTGTGTTTCTCCATTAAAGTGCATGGGTTTTTTATTGGAATACATGGCGCCATTGTACGTTGTCTTATGCCCACGGTTGACGAGATCAAAGTTAATATTAGAGATAGTGAGTCCCATTTTGGGAAGGAAGACCTGAATATTACTTAATGCGGTGTGTCCAGTGAGATTGGGGGTGTTAATGGGTCCTTTGATAGTCAGTGTCGATTCGAGGCTGCCATTTTTTAAATCCACATTGGGAATAAAAGCACTGTAGGCATTGAGGTGTTGAGCTTTTATCGATAAAGAGCCAGAGATGGATTGATTGGCTGTTGGCCAGGTCAGTGTTGGTAAATTATGGATGCTTATTTTCCCTATGATGTGATTGTCTGGCTCCAGCTCAATATTCGTGTCTGTGGTTAATGTGTGTTTCTTATAAAGCCAGTGTGTTTGTGCTGTTTGAATGGGGGTGGTGTGTGTTTGTTTTTCTTCACGGTAAGTCAGTTCCCCGCCATGGATGGCGCTTTTAATTTCAGCGGCTTGAATATGAGTGGCTTTACCTGAGACTGTTGCATCGAGGTCTAATGTTCCAGAAAGCTGTGTGTGTGGTGGAAGTAAGTTGCGCGTCAGTGGAGTTAGGCGAGTGCCATGACTGTTGATTGAACTCGACCAATGGCGATTAGGTTGCCAATGAAAGTCCATACAGGTTTGGTTGGTTGGTGAGTCGCTGAGAGCGAAGCACAGTGGTTCACTGTCAATGTGTTGGGTGGCCGTGCTAATCGTTGAGGGATGTGTAAGTTTCCATTGACCTAAGGATAGCGTGTCGAATTGTAATGTTTGTATCTGGTGTCCCCAGGTTTGATGGTGTTGTGTACCTTTAAATGAGGAGGATAGGGTGCCTAGCACATGCGTTATCTCTGTATACACTTGGTAACTGAGTAAGTTGCCATTCACTTTAAATGATAAGGCTTTTATGACGTATCCGAATACATCAAGTTGAGTGCCTGTCAGTGATAACGATGATGGCTGTTGTTGACTGAGGTCGATCAAGGCATTGGTGTTGAGCGATCTGATGCCGATGTTGTGAAAGTGGAATTGTGTAGTTGATAGGGATGCTTTGATGGTCGGTAATAAATAAGGCCCTGTGATTTTTCCAGTTGTATTGATGGTTCCTGTAAGTTTTGGAGTTAGTTCGGCCAGTGATTGGCTATGAAGGTTCCATTGGATATTGACGGTTTTATGGACTTCACCAGAAAGTGCTAGCGAAGTTTTTGGTGTGTGACCTTGTACATTAAACGTGATTTGAGGTTGTTGTTTTTTAAGACTGCCTTGGCTGTGGATGGTTAGGCTGAGTGGAGAGGGCCAGTCGGAGTTCCATTGATTGAGCTGGATGTTCTGAGCATCAAAATCTATTTTCCATGAGGGGGTAGGAGACCATTGGTATTGAAGCTGCGATTGTAGATGCCCTTGTGAGAGTTTGTTGGCAGTGTTATGGATTTGAAATCCTTGTTGGTTACCTGTGCCTTGCCATTGCAAATGGGATTGATTTCCTTGAGCGTCTAATAAAATATTATAGACAGTGGGTTTTCCTGTTATTTTTACATAGTACTGGCTGGTATAGGGTTGTGTTAAGTGTGCATACGCTTTGATGGATACATCATTGGGATGAACGATGGCATGTAGTGCGATGTGTTCGGCTGTAATGGTATGTTGTGTGCGTGTGTGTAATGTCAGTTGATTAATAGTTAGGTTGTTAATGGAAAAGGTGAGTATTTTTTTTTGTTGAGAGGTGTGTATGGCCTTTTTAAATGCTGTGTTCTGCGAGGTGGCTTCTTGTAGGGTGAGGTGATTGAGGTTAATGCTATCAATAGCAAAATGTCCAAAGAAAAGTTGACCGGGGCTCCAAGAAAAGTAAAGCTGATCTGCTGTTGCGCAGCCTTTGTTTGAGCACGCTTTGAGTCCTTCTATACGAATAGGCCCTGTGATATTGCCATGAAGGGTTCGGTAGTGGAGGGGGTGGTTTGTAAAGTGATTATTGAGAGTGATCGCGGTTTTTAATCCAAAGGGGCTGAAGAGAAGAATAAGCAATAAGCAGCCTAGCAGTAAAACGACCAGTATCAGTGAGGTTAGAAAAGTTTTCATAGCGCAGGCCCCATCGAAAAATCAATATGAATGCCGCGGTCTTCTTGAGGTAATGGGAAAGCCACGTCAAATTCCATCATACCAAGTGGCGACAACCAAACAATCCCGGGTCCAGCACTGGATTTGAGATCGTGAAATAAATTCTGGTCAGAGACGTTACCGGCATCCATAAAGGCAGCGATAAACCAAGATTTGGAATGGGGAAAAGCTTCTTGAATCTCAAAGGTTCCCGTCATTAAGTTTCGCCCTGGACCAATCGAATTGTAGCCGTAGCCTCGGATGCTTCGGCTGCCACCCGCAAATAATTGCAGAGAGAGTGGAAGTTTTGAGATCTCATCGATTTCTGTACGCCCTAAACTATTACGCAGTAACAATCGGGTCTTATTATCACGGAAGCTGGTGAGGTAGGTTGAGTCTAATCGTACTTGAGAGAACCCTGAGTCTTGTGACGATAAAAAGTTAGGTGTGCCAGATACATTGAGAGTGGTTGACAATCCATTGCTGGGATTGAGTGTGCCGTTTGCTTTGCGTCTTGTCCAATTGATACTGGGGTAAATCATGCGCGTGTCTGTGTGTGGAAGGTCAGTGATGTTGTAGTTTTCATCCAGTGCATTGAGGGATAGGATGCGGTGCCAATAGCTTTTGGTTGTTATTCGACTGAATGAAACCTTTTTGACATCGCTAGTTCCGGTATCTTGATCAATGTGCCCTATTCCTGTGCTGATTAAGTTTTGTTGTGTGATTGGGTTTTTGCCAGGAATTCTATAAGCCGCTGTAAAGCTGTTGTTCTTTTGTGATGCCTGTAGGAGAGTGTCTAGTTGTTGGCCGTTGGAGGTGAGGCGACGAAAGTGAGCACCCAGGGTGCCGCGGATGCCAGTGTCGGTGCCATAACCCGCACCGAAGAGGTATTGTTTCGATTTTTTCTCTTGCAATGTAATGTGTGCATTGACTGTTTTAGTGTTGTGGTTTTTCTCATGGGTTTGAATGACGATGTTTTTAAATCCGTTGGTGTTGATGAGGTTTTTCTTGCTTTGCTCAACCTTTTTTGTACTGTAGTATTGCTCAGGTTTGATCACAATAAATTTTTCAATATAGCTTTTATTAAAGGATGATTGGCTGATCGTAATATTGTTGAAGCGATAACGATCACCTGAATTAAAGTGAATAATAATGGTGGCTTGGAGTAGGGCTCGATTAATGATGATCTGGCTTTTTGTCATCTTTGCATCAAAATACCCTCTAGCGGCAGCTAAATTATAGAGTTGTGTTTTGAAGGTGTCATAATTGGCGGTGTTGAGTGGTGCGTTGATGGCTGGTGTGAACCGTTTTTGTAGGCGTAAAAAGGTAGGGTCATGTTGTGCAGCTCCCTGTATGACAATGTCCACGCGCTTGATGTGAATCACGGGCCCCGGTGTGATATGGATATTGAGATTCAATCTGTCTATAGAGAAAGTGCTTGTCGTGTGCGCTTTAGCATGGAAGTAGCCGTAGGGTTTTAGGGCATCTTGAATTTGCTCATCCAGCTCTTGAGTCGCGGCTTTAGTGTCAGTGAGGGTGCTTTCATTGTGTAGTTTTTTTTTGAAGTTCTTCAGCACAGCTTCAACGTTTTTTGAGGCAGGGCCTTCTTTTAGTCCATGAAGATCATAGGTTACGAATAAAGCGTAGCTAGGGCTGAGAAAAAAAATCCCGCATAGCAGTATTAGACTTATTGTAAGTGACCGTTTCATGCCTTTGATTGTACTGAAATATTCAATGATCAGCTAGTTTAGAGGGGATTTTATAAAAGATGATTTTGAAGTATTCCAAAAGGCAGCTTATACTGCTCGCCGCGTGAGGTTGTGGCGATGATAAAAAATAGCTTTTTGAGGGGATGGTCGTGCATACAGGGCAATATTTGACTCGGCAGGATTGGTTGGCATGGGTGGCTCAGCATGTTCCTGTGATTTCGGGTCAAGAGCAGGCGCAACAGCGAAGTTTGCGTGCGCTAGCTATTACAGAAGAGGCGATGGCGTCCATGTTCTTACCTTTAGCCTCGATGGTATGGCAGCGATATCTCCAGTGTGAGATGAGACCCTGGGTTGTGGGTATTACCGGGTGCGTGGCAGTTGGTAAGAGTACGTTAGCGCGCGCATTGCATGCCTTGCTCGCTATTTGGATGGGGGATGACCGAGTTTCCTATTGTTCAACGGATGATTTTCTGTATCCGAATGCACGGTTGGACAGTTTGGGTTTATCGCATCGTAAGGGGTTTCCGGAAAGTTACGACTTTGCAGCTATGCAGGCGTGTTTTGAAGCCATCCGTTCAGGTGAATCGGTTGTGACTCCCGTGTATTCCCATGCGAATTATGATCGTATCCCAGATAAAGAGCGGTCGATTGATCAGCCCTCGGTGCTTATTGTGGAAGGTGTGAATGCATTGTCGTGGGCTGAATCACAAGGTGGTATTGATTTGGGGTTGTTTTTGGAAGCGGATTTATTGGATGTTGAATGGTGGTTTATGCGTCGTGCAGAGCGATTAGCTCGCACTGATTGGGTTGATCCTTCAGCGTATTTTCATGGGTTAAGTCGATTATACCCGGAGCAGTTAAGGGATTATTTGTCACGGGTATGGCAAGACATTAATCTGGAGAATTTTCGACAGCACATTGTGATTCAAAAGCCTTTAGCCGATTGGGTAATTAAGAAAAATGCCGATCATTCGTTGCAGGCTGTGTGGCTTAGGGACGTATAACTCGTTACAATGGCTCACTTTTTGCAGTATGACTGCAGTGCAACACATTAAGGGCAGACATTATGGATCATATGACAACAGTTCGCACGCGATTTCCTCCTAGCCCCACGGGTGATTTGCATTTAGGGGGGGCTCGAGTGGCTTTATTTAACTATTTGTTTGCTCGCCATCATGGTGGAGAATTCGTTTTACGTATGGAAGACACAGACCGAGAGCGGTCTTCTTCGGCTTCAGTGGAGTCGATCTTACGAGGTATGGAATGGTTGGGTCTAACGTATGACGAAGGCCCATATTATCAAACACAACGTTTAGAGCGTTATCAAGCCGTGATCGATCAATTGTTAGCTGAAGGTGAAGCGTATCGCTGCACATGCTCCAAGCAGCGTTTGGATGAATTGAGAGCATCTCAGCAAGTCAACCAAGAAAAGCCTCGTTATGATGGCCTTTGTCGTGATCGTGATGTTGACCCTGAGCCAGGTGTCCCTTATGTGATTCGTTTTAAGACGCCATTATCTGGCACAGTGAGTTTTGATGATCAAGTGCTTGGTACTATTCAGTTTAATAATACTGAGCTGGATGACTTGGTCATTGCGCGCAGTGATGGTTTCCCAACGTACCACTTAACGGTGATAGTGGATGACTGGGATATGCGGATTTCACACGTTATTCGTGGTGTGGATCATATCAATAATACGCCTCGTCAAATTCACTTATTAGCCGCATTAGGAGCGCCGATACCACTGTATGCGCATTTGCCAATGGTATTAGGGTCTGATGCGAAGCGGTTGTCAAAGCGTCATGGTGCTGTGGATGTGATGCATTATCAGCGCGAAGGGTATTTGCATGAGGCTTTGCTTAACCAGCTTGTTCGATTAGGTTGGGGTTTAGGTGATCAAGAAATTTTCTCCTTAGCTGAGATGGTGGAGCATTTTTCACTCGAGGGGGTTACACGTTCTGATGCGGTATTGGATATGGATAAGCTGAACTGGTTGAATCAGCACTATATGAAGTCATTAACCCCAGAGAAAATACTACCCTCATTAATTCAGCAATTTGTTGCACTGGGGGTTGATTGCACTCAAGGGCCAGCTGTAGCCGATGTGTTGGCTTTGCAGGTAGAGCGTTATAAGACATTAGCGGCTCTGGCTGAGGATAGTCAGTACTTTTATAGTGAACTCAGTGGGTATTCGCCTAAGGGGGCTCAGCAATTGATTGCCGCTGCTATTGCACCTCTGACGGGTGTGATGAATCAGTTAGCCTTGTTGGAATCTTGGACGACGGAAGGGATTAAACACACATTGAAAGCCGTGGCGGAAGAGTGTGGGGTTAAATTTGGACAAGTGGCGCAGCCGGTGCGAGTAGCCGTCACAGGAGGCACGCAATCACCTTCTATGGATGCCACGTTGCACGTGCTGGGACAGGATGTAGTCGTTCAGCGATTGAAGGCTGCAATTCATTATATTAATACTTGACATGTGGGAGGCCCCTTTCTAGAATGCACTTCTTTTGGGGCTATAGCTCAGCTGGGAGAGCGCGACACTGGCAGTGTTGAGGTCAGCGGTTCGATCCCGCTTAGCTCCACCAAAGAAAACAGGTCCCCTTCGTCTAGAGGCCTAGGACACTGCCCTTTCACGGCGGCAACACGGGTTCGAACCCCGTAGGGCACGTATCTTATGGTTTCATGCCATGGGAGTTATTTTTTTGGTATCACTCGGTGAACCATTTTCTGCTACTATATCCAAAAAAGAGTTAGGAGAAAGGTGT
>JABABC010000203.1 GCA_014238445.1 Coxiellaceae bacterium | reverse complement strand
TATAACAATTATAGTAAGGATGCTCGCACCTAAAAATACACATACGATATAACGAGAGCGGAGTGTTCTTGTAAGCATTCGTAAGTTATTGATATGCCGTCGTAACTTTGACGAGGTCAAACTTCCATAGCAGTCATGCCTCATAGTTTTCAGCTGTTTTTCAGCTCGGAATAGCTTTCATGATTTCAACGTAATATTGATAAGGGTCTAGTTTATGAAGCTTGGCAGAACGACTGAAGTGAAGACCCGCCTTTCAAAAAAAACAACCACCCAAACACCCATCACACCCACTAGGGTAAACCCAGTATCAAACGCAAAATAACCACTGAACCCATACCTGATAGCATAGCGATCAACACACTGCGCGTGATTAAAACTACGCCTGCAGTGATCACGGCACCCACCCACTCAATCACTGTCCCCGTGATCAGCAAAGGTGTAATGATGGACACCATCAAACACCCTGGCACATAACCCAACCAAGCACGTACCCAAGGATTCATTTTTACACGGCCTGCTAACCAATAGCCTGATGAACGCATGAGGTACACAGCAAAAGCCATCACAGTTAATGTCACATAGGGATTATGCAGTACGGACATCACGACACGCTCCATAAATACTTCCCGCAAGGGCACCCAATACAATATGCCAACCATGATGTGACACCTGAGATACAAGACCTGCCACAAGACATGCCACCACTAATGGAAAAACATCTTGCCGACCTCGCCACATCGCAACCAACATTGCTAAAAAAACTGATAAAAATGCAAAATCTAAACCATAACGTTGAGGATTATTGATACTTGGCGCCAACACCATGCCCAATGTGCCACAACACACCCAAGTGGTATAAAACACCACCCCCGATGTAAAAAAATAACCAAATAAAAATTGCGGGTGATTCTGCTGTCTGGACTTAGCCACCGTCAATGCCCAATTCTCATCAGCAACAAAAAACAACGCCACATACACACGCCAACCTGACAATCCTTGCAACACATCAAAAGTGACCATCCCCATCATGACGTATCGCAAACAAATCATGAGCGCTAAACTCACCAAGGTAATGGTAGGTAATGGGTATTGAGACCACAATGGAATACTAATCATCTCTAAGGCACCTGCATAGACCTCCGTGTTCATCACCCACGCTTGCAAAAACACAAAGCCATGCTGCACCATTAAGACCCCAATCACAAACGCAAAACAACCACCTGCCAATGCTATGCCAGCACTTTCACGCAATGCAGCGGTGATGCCAGCACGAACGGTTATGGATTGACTATCAACAGCGCTCATCATCATTTCTCATTGATTAACCCGCAGCCCACCAAAACACCAACTGGAAAGGCCGTTCATTTTAATATAAAGGACTTAGTTTAGACAAACTTATGAGTAATTCATACTACCGTCAGTTAATCTTCACCATAAATTTTTGAAATCATCTGCTTCAAGCTATCATCGGATGAGCCTGATGAACCCGGCTTAGTCGTATGCTCAGGATCCTCTTGATTCAATTTCAATTGAGACATTTGCTGCTCAATATCATCACTGCTTTGATGTGAGTCACCTAGTAAATCATCGACGGACAAATGACTCACATCATCACTTTCTGATGAAGATAGAGACACACCTCCTGTATGATAGGAAAAGTTCAATCGAATCGGAACCAACAAGCCCTGCCCTGGGGACACTGTGGTGGTGGTTAAACTATTAATCGTTTTTAAGAAGGCAACGGTCGTGTGATAGTCTTTCGCAATAGTAGTTAAAGACTCTTTACTATGCACCTCATGGTATTGCCAACTCACCTGCTTTTTACCCTCTAATGATTTTAAATTAGCTTGAAAAGTAGACACGCTACCTCTAGGCAGCAATAAATTAAAGGAACCTGTCGGACTCGTTGCCCAACGACGCATCCCGGGATTTAAGCTGCGAATCTGATTAATCGACACACCGGATAATTTTGAAATCTCACCTAGATCCATTTGCCCACGCAATGTAACCACTTTAAAATACGGCTTATCTGGTATTTCAGGTAGATTTACCCCTAATTTTTTAGCATCCTTAACAATTTGTGCAATAGCAATTAAGCGAGGTACGTACTGACGTGTTTCTTGCGGCAAGTGTAAGTTCCAAAAGTTACTCGACTGACCCGTTCTATCTGCTCGTTTAATCGCTTTTCGCACAGTACCTAACCCTGAATTATAAGCAGCTGCAGCTAACATCCAGTCACCTAGAGATCGATGCAGTACATTTAAATAGGATAATGCGGCCCGCGTAGAAATCAGAATGTCACGACGCTGGTCATACCACCAATCAATACTTAACCCATAGTCGCCTGCGGCTGTAGCCGGCATCATTTGCCATAAGCCCGTCGCCCCCACCCGCGAATAAGCAAAGGGGTCATAGCCGCTTTCAATCACTGGCAATAAAGCAAACTCTGATGGCAGTTTGTTTTTCTGAACTTGCTGATACACGTAACCAATGTACGGCGTTGCATTACGAAGCATACGCTCCAAAGACTTAGGATTACGTAAAAACGCTGCTTTTTCTTTAAGAACCTGTGAATTACGACTGTAATCATTAAATTGATACCCTTCAATAATGCCAGTCCAAACAGTCTGTTTCACAGGCGCTGCTGCAGGAGCTGAAAACACATCTTGTGAACCCGAACCTGGCCCTGTATCCGATAAAGCACTGCTAGCTGCTTGTGAAAAATCAGGCACGCCACTGGAAGATACTGAAGGTGATGCCGTGGGAGGGGGTGCAGCGTGAGTTGAATGGGCCGCAGAAGCTGAAGTCGCTGTTGATGCAGTCGATCCACTCGAATGGGCAGCACTACTGGCTAAAGGTGGAGGGGCTGGCAAGCCATCCATGGAATGATAACCCCCGGTATTATACACAGGGCGATAATGACCATAGAGCACACGGATTTTATTACGATAAGGAGATAACGCCAACGACCGACTCTTCACATAGGCAATAACACCGGTGTATTTTGCGGTTAACTCAATCGCTGCTTTATCATCCTTGACCATCGGTGGCTGAGTCACTTGACCACTAAAAACCAGAGAAGACCAATAGCTATTCACCTGACGAGGCGTCCAATGAAAAACCGTTTGATAAAACTCAACATACGCAGCAGAACTGGGTGGCTGATTATAACCACGCACTGATTGCTTTCCTATCTTTTTAGTTTTGCCTAGATAAATCGATTTGATTTGTCCAACCGATAAGTGTTGAATAGCACTGCTATGATTTCCAATCACAATCAAAGGATTATTAGTCGCAAAGACACTGCCCCAAAACCCCCATAGAAGCCCTAGGACAATGACTGTATATTGCTTGAAACGTTGCTTATAATATTGCATCCACACCAAAACCATAGAGCC
>JABABC010000059.1 GCA_014238445.1 Coxiellaceae bacterium | reverse complement strand
TCGATCAATGGGCGCTCGCATTAAAGGCACTAATGGCGAATCACTGGGCGTTGTACCCTTCCTTAATGTTGCAGATGCTACTGCAATCGCTGTTAATCAAGGAGGGAAACGCAAAGGTGCTGTTGCCGCTTATTTAGAAACTTGGCATTTAGACATAGAGGAGTACTTAGAATTACGTAAGAACACGGGTGACGAACGACGTAGAACGCATGATATGAACACGGTCAACTGGATCCCTGACCTTTTCATGCAGCGCGTTATTGAAGAAGGCGACTGGACGCTCTTTTCACCCAATGAAGTCCCTGACTTACATGACCTTTATGGACCTGACTTTACCATAGCTTATTTAGACTACGAGAATAAAGCTAAACTCGGCGAAATACAAAGCAAAACCATCCCGGCTACAACACTCTGGCGTAAAATGCTCACTATGCTTTTTGAAACTGGACACCCTTGGTTAACGTTTAAAGACCCTTGTAACTTAAGGTCGCCACAACAACATGCTGGCATCATCCACAGTTCTAATTTATGCACTGAAATAACACTCAATACATCCAAAGATGAAATTGCCGTATGTAATTTAGGAAGCATCAACCTACCCCAACACATCCAAGATGGCGAGATTGACACCACAAAACTAGAGCGTACCATCACCACAGCTATGCGAATGCTCGACAACGTGATTGATATCAATTACTACAGTGTTCCACAAGCTAAAAACTCCAACTTCAAACATCGACCTGTTGGATTAGGTCTTATGGGCTTTCAAGATGCGCTTTATAAACTCCGGATACCCTATGCCTCAGAGTCTGCTGTTGAACTAGCTGACCGCAGCATGGAACTCATCAGCTACTATGCTATTCAAGCGTCCAGTCAATTAGCTCAAGAGCGTGGCAGCTACAACTCATACCAAGGATCATTTTGGAGCCAAGGTATTTTACCGATAGACTCCATCCAAACACTGAAGGAAAGTCGTGGGCAATACTTAGATCAAAACACCGAGCAACACTTAGACTGGGACGCTCTCCGTGAAACGGTTAAAAAACAAGGCATGCGCAACTCCAATGTCATGGCTATTGCTCCTACAGCAACCATCTCTAATATTTGTGGCGTTACACAATCCATTGAGCCCACTTATGAAAACTTATTTGTTAAATCCAACCTCTCTGGTGAATTTACTGTGATAAACCCCTACCTCTATGACGATCTCGCTCAATTAAACCTATGGGATTCAGCAATGATCCACGACTTAAAATACTATAACGGCAGTGTCAAAAACATAGACCGTATTCCACAAGAACTCAAACTACTATACTCAACAGCCTTTGAAGTCACACCAAAATGGTTAATCGAAGCCGCCTCTCGGCGTCAAAAATGGATTGACCAAGCCCAGTCACTGAATCTGTACTTAGCACAACCCTCTGGGAAAAAACTAGACACTATGTATAAAATGGCCTGGCTTAAAGGCTTAAAAACCACCTACTACTTGCGCAGCATGGGTGCCACCAACACTGAAAAAGCCACCATTCAAGATAACAAACTGAATGCAGTACAGTCACAACCCAAAGCATGCTCGATTAATGACCCTGACTGCGAAGCATGCCAATAATGATAAGACGTCAATAGGAGAAAGCATATGAAAATTAACTGGGATGACTTCGAGAAAGATAATACGCTAACAGAGAAGAAACAAGCTGAAACTGCACGAAATAACGCAACACAAGATACGCCCAAGCCATTAGATAGCGGCGCAACTGGGCTAGAACAACTGGAAATGGGTGCCGAACGCATTCAAGTGGATGATAAAAAAATTATCAACTGTCGTGCTGACCTCAATCAACTGGTCCCATTTAAATACAGTTGGGCCTGGGATAAGTACCTTTCAGCGTGCGCCAACCATTGGATGCCCAATGAAATCAACATGGCTGCTGATATCGCCCAATGGAAAGCGACGGACAAACTGAGCGAAGATGAACGCACTATTATTAAACGAAGCCTCGGTTATTTTGCAACAGCAGACTCACTGGTAGCCAACAACTTAGTATTAGGCATCTACCGACTGATCACTAATCCCGAGTGTCGGCAATACCTCTTACGCCAAGCCTTTGAAGAAGCCTTACACACACACTCCTATCAACACATCATTGAAAGCCTTGGCCTAGAAGAAGCTGAGGTCTTCAACATGTACCGTGAACTACCTACTGTCGCCAATAAGGCGGCTTTTTCTGTGGGCTATACACGCAATCTCTCTGACCCTTTATTTAATACAGGCACAACAGAAAACGATCAAATGTTACTTCGTAACCTTGTCGCCTTTTACGTGGTGACTGAAGGCTTGTTTTTCTATGTGGGCTTTACTCAAATCCTAGCCATGGGTCGTCAAGGAAAAATGACGGGGACCTCTGAACAGTTTCAATATATTTTACGCGATGAGTCCATGCACGTAAATTTTGGTATTGATGTGATTAACCAAATCAAACTAGAAAACCCCGAACTCTGGACAACAGATTTTCAACAAGAAGTTATCGACATGATAAAAGAAGGTGTAGAGATTGAATGTGCTTATGCACGAGACACCATGCCTCGCGGGGTACTTGGGCTCAATGCAGACCTTTTCCAAGATTACTTACAATACATTGCCAATCGACGCCTAGTGCAAATAGGACTGGAAGAACAATACCCCGGTATAGAAAACCCCTTCCCCTGGATGAGCGAGATGAAGGACCTTAAAAAAGAGAAAAACTTTTTTGAAACCCGAGTCATTGAATACCAAACCGGAGGCGCCCTGAAATGGGATGCATAAAAGCACTTCAGCACACCGCAATCATTGAGGTGTATTGTTCTCGTTCATTACCTTTCCCAAATCACATCTGTTTATGGTGCTGATGATGCGAAAGGATTTTTAAATGCAAAAGTTAAAATCGCTTTTACT
>JABABC010000139.1 GCA_014238445.1 Coxiellaceae bacterium | reverse complement strand
TGATGACACAACAATTCACAAACTATGTTGCTCAAGAAACAAAAAAACACGCATCCGAAACACAGCAAGACAAAAAGTATCAGGATAAACTTGTCATTGCTCAACAAGGGTTTAATCGCGTTACACAAATATCATTACCTGATTCTAGCTCAGGCATAACGCCCAAGATCCTGCTTCAACTCGTTTGGATGTTCATACATGATACTAAAATAATCACCAACCCTAATGATGTACTCCCTAGACTCATTAACAGTTTATACGATATACAACGCAACGCTAATGATCACGCTCAAAGAGACGATTTAATTTGTCCTGATGGCGTATTTCATAAATTAATTGAGTCAGTAAGCGGTTACCATGCTCATTGCAAACTGGAAGTCATCACCCTTACAACTGCTACGCTCAAACTACCTTGTGTCGTGCGTGAAGAAACATTGGAACATCTAAAGACGCTTGATGTTCAACAGCGGCACACAATATTAAAGCAGATTAGAGATGACGATATGAGCGTAAAAAGTATTTCACCTTGCATCATATCCTCAGTTGAAACGACAATGTGGAGAGAATTTCAAAGCGTTTTCATAAGAAACCATCGCACTGAAGCCCAATCACTTTTAGAGTTTCAAACATTTGTTGCTGCTGGAGCAGAGTATACAACCTTAACATCCGAGCAACTTACAGAACTAGAAACAGGCATGCTAACTCAAGCTACACCAGCAATAGCCCTGCTAAGCAGCAGCAGGGCTGCCACCCATGATTCAACACCACAGCCTCCTAAGTCTGAGCTACAACAACAGACGTGCTTTCGTAGGTAACAACAGTATTGTTTAGGCCCATTCAACACCCTCATTTCGCTCGAAAGCACCTGACGCCAAATCCAACATTAAACCCAAAATTTAAAATAAAAATATAAAAAAATGAACCAAAAAAGCAAATAAAACCTCTAACTTCGAATAAAAACGCATCTTGTGCTTGACGGCGCCCAGGTTTTCGTCTAAATTCACATATATTAACTTTTAATTTAAATTTGGTGAATCCTTGTGAGAAATAATGCAAACCCATCCAACCCTTTAGTCGTTTACGCTATTCCAGCGCCCCCAGCTGTTCAGGCTATACCAACAGCTACAGAAACTGGCCTCATTGCAAAATTACAGAACAGACTACAAGTCGTAGTAGATGAAATAACATATCTGAAGACAGAAAACAGAAGGCTTCGCAAAAATAATACAGACACACGAATGACTATTCCGCAAGACAGCGTACCTCAACAACCACAGATGTTCATACCTGACATTGAAACATTCGCCATCTCTCATTCTGACGATGCACTTAAAACACTCAAACTCACAGTGATGTTTGCAAGCCCCCTATGTTTCATGTTACTCATGTCCTGGATTAAGGCCTTGAATATCACATTACCCACAGCCATTCTTTCAGCACTACAACCCTGGGCAATAGCGCCCTTAATCAAGACAATTCTACCTGGATTAATGGCTTTTGGCCTCATGGCTTTGACGCTTTTGACCCTCCACAAAATGGCAAAAATCATGCTCTCGCTAAAACAATATTTGACCCCTGCAAATCACTTTTCCATAGACACCCATCAAAACCGGCAGTTATCATCTGCAGACTTGATGTGCCATTCGCCTCAGATCGCTGTTTCAGCTAGAGCATCTACAATAGAACATGCTGACTCTGAACGACAGTTTAGCTTTTGTTCTTCCTCACCATAGATAATTAATGCGCTTTTACTAGACATCTACTAGACATCACTTTTAAAAGAAAGTATAATAATCCTCTTTCGTAACAACTTAACTTAAAAATAACAGCTAATAAATAGGAGAATAAAATGCGAACTACAAGAGCAAGCGCAGCAACTACTACCTCTATTCCTACCTCTATTCGAAGAAGCGTAAGCTTTGCAAAGGGTGATAAGCTTAGGGTTATAAAGGAATATCAGCCTCATCCCAAATTATCACCTCAAACAAAATTATTTTTGAAGAAGGCTGGACTTATAATTGCTGCAGTCGTGATAGGCGTGCTGATAGGTGCACCGATAGGTGCGGGATTAGCGCTTGCCTTATTAGCGCTGACTGACATCATCGGCTTTACATGTGCCAGCTTGGCGATAAGCCTACTGTCAGCTATATGTTTAGCGCTCACTTTCTCAAACAAGACTTTATCTAAATGGGCCAATCAACCTTTGGACGATGATTCGTCTTTTAGCTTGAAATTCATTCAAACAATATTTACGTCAGGATTCTTTGCCTTCTTGTTTCCTATCAGCGAAGTGATATACCTCGGCCCTTCACTTGTAGGACAATTTCTCTCAGGGGCGTTAGCTGGAACTGTCATAATAGCTGCTGTTGCCGCTAT
>JABABC010000250.1 GCA_014238445.1 Coxiellaceae bacterium | reverse complement strand
GTCGATGAATGTCGCGGGCTTGCATGGCATTGCTGAGTGTGAATAAGCTTTCGCGGGTTTTTGCAGCGACGAGTAATCCGCTCGTATCTTTGTCAAGGCGGTGAATAATACCTCCGCGAGGCAGGGTGTCAGATGATGGGCAGTGGTGCAGTATCGCGTTAACTAAGGTGTGTTGTGGATTGCCTGCGCCAGGGTGTGTGACTAATCCTGCAGGTTTGTTCACGACTAAGAGTTGATCATCTTCAAAGATAACGTTTAGTGCAATGGGTTCAGGTTGCCAGCTGGTTTGTGTTTCAAGGACGACCTGCACATGAATAACTTGATCAGTTTGTACAGATTGGCGTGGTTTAGTAACGACCAGACCATTGACAGTGACGTGCCCTGCAAGAATCCACTGTTTATGCAGTGATCGTGAAAATTCGGGGAATAGGTCTGCCATGGCTCGGTCTAGGCGTGCCTGATGTAACACGTCAGTAATGATCGCTTCACGAGTTTCGGTATTGTCGGGTGTCTTGTTCATCGCGCCAGTGTAGCGGGTTTAGTGCATTGCTCCAAGTTATCTGAAACTCTTTGTTTCGTTATGCCATAACATCGCCTATAATAGGCCAGTTTTTATTGATCTTGGTGGTGTTATGAAACGTTTGAGTCTTGTTTTTGTTTGTTTTTTGACCTTTTTACTGGGTGCTTGTGCTTCTAATTCGTTGAAGGATCAGTATGCAAAGTATCGTGATCAAACGGCTGGTCAGATTTTTGCTAAGGCTGAGACTGATATGTCTAAAAAGCATTACACCAATGCTGTGGAAGGGTTTGAGGCACTGGATGTGATTTACCCATTTGGTGTTCACGCTCAGCAAGCGCAGCTTGATGTGATTTATGCCTATTATAAAAATGATAAATTTGCGGAGTCACAAGCTGCCGCGGAACGTTATATTCGTTTATATCCGCGTGGCAAGAACGCGGATTACGCGTATTACATGAAAGGTCGTGTTCAGTATGAGCAAGGGTTGAATTGGTTGCAGAAGAAATTCAAGCAAGACCCTGCAAAAAGTAATTTAAATGACAAGAAGCGTGCATTTACCACTTTTGATACGTTGCTATCTCGATACCCTAATAGCCCCTATGCAAAAGACGCTCGCATGCGTATGGTCTATTTGCGCGATTTATTTGCTCAGCAGGAGTTATTGGTTGCTCAGTATTACATCGATAAAAAAGCGTATGTGGCTGCTGCAAATCGTGCCAGCATTGTGGTTGAACACTATCCCAAAACCGCATCAGTTGAGCCTGCTTTAGCGATTTTGGTTAAAGCCTATCAGGCATTAAATTTGACGGATCAAGCCGCGAATACCTTGCGTATCTTGCAGGCAAGTTACCCTCATTCCGCCGCATTGGCGACGTTATCATCGTAATTCATGGTTTGGTTTAAAGCCTTGTCGAACGTGTTATCAGGTATTCAAGGTGAATACCTGCGTCGTTTGGCGCATGTTTCTTTTGCCGCAATTCCTTTCTTTTATTTTTATGCTCTCGCGCCACAAGTGCAGGGTCAAACAGTGGTATTGCATCAGTGTTTGCTGTGTTGTTTGGCGATTGTCATGATGCTCGATGGTTCGCGCATTGTCTTTGGGTGGTCTATTGTGGGTCAGCGTTCTTATGAGCGTGATCGTTTATCGTCGTTAACCAGTTTGGCAGTGGGTGTAGTAGTGGTGTTATGGTGGGCGCCTACTCCAGTTATTGCGATAGCGATTATCGTCAGTGCTGCGGTTGCGGATCCTTTCATGGGTGTGATGCGGCGCTGCAATTGCTCGGCTTTAACTGTGGCTGGCGTGGGTGTTGTGCTCGTCATGGTCATTTGGTGTGGTCTTGGGGTGTGGCAAGTATTGCCTGTGTATTCGATGCTATTGCTGGCCATTATGACTGTTTTAATAGAGCGTTATAATGGGTTTTGGTTGGATGATAACTTATTGATGCAAGCAATCCCTTTAAGTGTTGTTTTATTGATCATGCATTGTTGGTAGGTGTAAAAAAAGCGCAATGTAAACATTGCGCTTTTGGGAATACAATATAAATCTTATAAGTAGTAATGCATACCGAATAAGTATTCGTTAGCATGTTGGTCAGAGTAGGAATCGCTCCAGCCTACATAGTGGTAGCCAGAGAAGAAGCCCAGTGTATCGTTAACACTGTATTCTAGTTCGAGGGCACCTTGGTACGCGAACTTAGTGGTTGCATCATTGTTAGAAGAGTCATCTACAAATTCTGAATTATTTCCTTCGTTGAAGTGAATCGCACCAATACCAGCACCTAAGCGGCTAGTGATGTTGCTAGATAATGCGTGGTTAAAGTAAACGTCAACCATTCCATGAAAGTAGTTACCTTGATTAACTAAGTTTAGGTCAGCGCTGAAGTTATCGCGAATGGTTGTTCCAATCATTGCACCATAAAGGTTTAAGTCGTTAGAAACCGTATTGTTTTCAGTCTGCATGCTAGTCATACCTAATTGAGCACCAACGTAAGTGTTTGTACCCATAGCTAGGGCAGCTGTTGATGATAATAGGGTTAACGCGGCAACCGACAGAATTACTGAAGTCTTGTTCATTAATTTACTCTCCATAAAATTAAAAATTAATTAAGCGATAAGATTCTAGTTCATGTATTAGAAAATTGCTAGTGCTATTGGTTTTTTTATGGATTATTTTTACAGGATAGGCGGATTCTTTTTTTTTTGTGATGTCTAGGGTGGTTTGCAGCTCATTGGTGCTCAAAAGATACCCTTATGATGGATAGTGAGGGAGGTCGTGATTGAGTGAGTTTGGCTTTGTTTTGGCTATATTTTCGATGTAATGGGGTATCGGCGGTCCTTTCCAAAGGCATATTCACTGATGCGAACACCGATAGCACCCTGTCGTCGTTTATATTCATTGCGTTGAATGCGTTGAGCAATGTCATTGACAATGCTGAGATCATAACCCGATTGACTGACTTGCTCACAAGAGTCACCTTGATCAATTAATTGATACAAAATATTATCGAGTGCATCGTAAGGCGGTAGAGTGTCTTGGTCAGTTTGGTCGGGGGATAGCTCCGCTGAGGGTGGTCTATCGATTATGCGCTGTGGAATGATGGGGTTTTGAGTGTTGCGGAAGTGGGCTAATTCGTAGACCAAGGTTTTGGGTACATCTTTGAGTACGCAAAAACCCCCTGCCATGTCGCCATACAGTGTGCAATAACCTACCGCGAGCTCACTGCGATTGCCGGTGGTAATAACGAGATTACCTGAGTGGTTGGATAAGGCCATGAGCAGTACACCGCGTGTTCTTGCTTGAATATTTTCTGCGGTGCTCGATGTGCTGTGATCTGTCAGTAGTGGAGAGAGCTTGTCAAGGAAGCTATTTTTGATTGTATCAATGGGTAGGGTGTGATGTGTAATATTGAGTTGTTCCGCCATTGTTTTGGCATCTTCTAAGCTCATGGTGCTGGTGTATTGAGAAGGCATCATGACGGTGGTGATGCGATCTGGCCCAAAGGCATCATAGGCAATGGCTAAGGAT
>JABABC010000258.1 GCA_014238445.1 Coxiellaceae bacterium | reverse complement strand
CGCGTCTTTTGTCTGCTTTAAATTCTATCGTAAATACAGACACTGAAACACTACCCCGTATTAACCACAGTGCCAGTGGACTGAGTTCCGGCACCAATTGGAAGGCAATTAACGCTGATGAAAACGAGGATACAATGCGAGTTGGCATTAAAATCCTTTCATCCCTCGTTATAGGTGTCCCTGTAAAGTGAGGGAACTTAGCCAGGGTAAAAATTAACATAAATCCAATGCCACCAATGATGGCTGCAGAGCCTGATAAAGCCAGTTTTGACACCATTAGTAAAGATGCAATTCCACCACGATAAGCCGATGAAAAACCACCTAAAATGATTTTCGTAGCAGCTATTATTTGCAAGGTCAGCGGAGGTAGCTCTTCAAGGGAGAGTTCCTGGAACTGAACTCTATCATCTGTGATAGTATCGACTGCGGGAGCATCAATATCGGCTGCTAATTCATGATGCAAGACACTTTCAGGAAAAATATTTGCACCAGTCGATGGCTCTAATTGTAATGATCTATAGTACATATTGATAGATGACAGCGTGAAAATACACCCCGCAGCAAAAAGGAGCTCTCTAATCATTTTTTTCTCTGATTCTACAGCGCTACCAAGCACAATAGCATGAAGTACAGAGGCATATACTGCGGCACTAAACTTAGTAATAGCTATCAATTGTTGGCGGCTATTTTTCAAGTAACTCATATTCTCCCTGTTACATATCTGCATGTTGCCAATAGAAGAGCTAGGCGGAGGGTACCCTTCATTAAAAACTCTTTTTCTCAATATCACAGAGCCATGGCTATTTTCAACAGAAAGTGATGTCTTGTCCGTGACATAAACTCTATACCTATCAGGATTTTTCAGCCGATAGTTTTGTGTGAATATAGCCCACAGATTAAGGTAAGTCATGATAGGATTCAAACTAATGGTGTACCTTCAGGTAATCTTAAGCCTTGTGCTCTTTTATTTCACACCTTGATGCTTCAGCGTCTGTTTTTCGATGGGCGACGTATCGAGTCATAGTGTAATGAGGTTTTACTGATACATCGGTCTTGTCACTATAGGACTATAAGGGTGTTGTAGTTGTGACGGCGGTCTAATCGATCAATGAGGTGATGATGGGTTACAGCTCAACGCATTGATTATCGAAAATTAAAGCTTTACCTGATGACCTTTATTGTTATGGGGTTAAAATGATAGTTGCACAGCCATGCCCATTAAATCGTTTATAAAATAACCTTATTCAGCTTAACCTTATGCCCACATTAAGCTGAGAGATTTAAGACTGTTTTAATATTTCTCATGTATGATTGCTGTGATTTCTTAGTATACCGAGGCTCACCATGGTACGAGTATTGCATCTGATCTTATTTGTGAGGGCCACTTACATTGGATCCATGTAGCGTTAAGAGCCCCACCCGATTAGACCAGCCTTTATTAAACCCTTTATTTGATAATTGTATCAGCAGTGATCAGGTAACGCCTGAGAGTATGTCTTGGGATAAACGCAATGTGCCAACGGTTGATCGTATTGCACGAAACCCTACTGTTGTTTGTCTGCGGGATGAAGCATGGCTATCGGACAATACGCTTATTTTGAAGAATGATAATCTGAAACAAAGTGCTCAGTCTGGTGAGAAATATCAAATACGTCATCACGTAAATGCTGAGCCTTGGTCTGTTAATGAGGGCTATGTTGATAAAGACTTCCCTCCTGTTTATTGTCTATACCAGTCGGATCAGACGTTATCGAGTGATTTTGCCTTGCGCCAGTCAGCAGTTGATAAACTTAAACAATTTATTATCACGCATTATCAGCTAACGGATATAAGTGGTATTGATGATTGTCTAGCGAACCAAGATCACCCTATCACATCAACACACAAGTTAAGTCTAAAAAAGGCCCAAGAGTTTTTTCAGACTTCAGGTGATTGGGAATTATCTTTGTCAGGTGGTTTCTCTGATGAGGAGGCCATGACTGGCTATGACCCTTGGGTTATGCTCCCCTTTCATTACGGTATTCATTTGTTTCGCGTATTGTCTAAGTGTGGGGTCTGTGAAATCAGTCGTGATTTACGCGCCATTGATTTTAAGCCCAAAGATAATCGCAAAGCTCATTATTATTTGAATCATCGAGATGCCATTAGTGATTCAGATATATTTTATTTCGCCTTGCCACCTGATGAAGATCACCGGGGGCCATTGATTCGCTATTTTACCTATTCCGAACGTCATACAGTTCTAAATGCGATGGTAAACCACAACGGTTATATCATTAATGATTCCTCTTGGGATAGTGTGTTTTATCGCGTCTCATCGTACTGGTCTGTATCGTGCTTAACGATGAAAGCCTTGTCAACGTTATGTCAGGATATTTTTTATTTTGAGTCCGCATTAGCATTAGCTGGATTTAATATTAACTTTTATGCTTTTTCCTTGGTCGTAGCTATTTCGACATTAGATGCCATGCAAACGTTTTTGACCCGGTTTGAGAAACAAAAAGTCGCTATCGCTAATGCGTTACTTTACGATCGTTTGAATTGCGATTCTAGTTTGCAGGCTTCTACTGTAGCTAGTGTCGATATGGCAGCAGAAAAGTTGTCTGTTGATCGTTTTAATACTTCAGTAGCACTGACTACCTTGATACAAGGACTGTTTGTATACGGCTTTTTTTATCGGAGTTTTTCTCGTGTTGTGGAAGATGATAGTGTCGAGAAGCATGTATCGTTAGTGTTGAGTTCATGGGCCTTGTCGTCTTGTGTTGCTTATACATTTTATCAGTACCGGTCTGGCGAAGAGTATTACGATCGTTTTTTGTCGGCTTTAAAAGGTTTTTATCATCCCATTGAGTACTTTCAGTTGGACTTTTGGAAGATGCTATCAGTCACGATTGCGGTATTGACCCAGGTATTTATTACCTTGTTCAATGCCAATGCCACTTTTTTTTATTCGTTGGATACCTTATTTTCATTGGGTCAATCAGATTATGAGCTTGAGGGGACTATGGGTAAGTGGGGATGGGTAGTGGGTGGTTTGTTTGCTGTGCTCTTTACGGCAACGATTTCTTTTCCTATTGCAGGGAGTGGTATTCGAGAAATTGATCGTTCAGCAAAAAAAACTCATAACCATGATGAGCATGATTCACAGTCAACCTGTACTCAGCCTGAGAAAATATTAGGTATTGTTTTTGATAACAATAAACCATCGTTTCGTTTGGTACGTTCGTCGGCTTTAACAGCTTCAGGTCAATATGGTTTAAATATTTTGGATGCATTGACCAGTATGTCACAACAAGTGACAGCATTGGCTGCAGTGACTAGGTGTTATACGCCAATCAGTTGGGTGGTGTGGGGTTTATTAAGTGCACTAGCTTCTTATCCCCTCTTTATCTCGTCACAACATAATCTATGGCAGTATAACCCCCGTGTTCGTTCTTCTCTGCGAGATATTACAGAGGCTTATAATAAGATCAAATCACAGGAAGATATGACTGAGAATCAACCTGGTGTTGACGTGAGTTTGAAGTTGATCAAAAAAGTACTGTGCTGTCTGAGGATGAATGCCTGTTCATTATCCAATTTAAAAGCGCATGTGTTGACAACTTATTTCGATCCTTCCTCTCGTCGATCAAGTCTACCTGTTGTTAGCACAGAGGATCGCACTGATTCACCCTACAGTGACTTGACAGATAGAAGTTCCAGTGACATGGATAATGCTGATCAATCCAGTTGGCATAAAGTGTTAGCATTTTTGTTGGTGCAAGTGGAGGCCACTCCACTTCCGATTGTTTCCTCTGATGCAGTATCTTGTTGTGATGTTACGACTTATCAGAGTTTAATGATTCAACGTACTTATCGTAAGAGGCATGTAGTTTATGCGGACCAAATGCGGGAGCAAGCTGAAATGGTTGCCGATCGTATTAGTTCGCTAATGGGGCGTCATCGGATACGTGAAAATGTATCGGCCTTTACTTTTGATTGCGGGCGTGATTCTCCTCTGGCTGATACTGCAGGCACATCAGGTCGAATTTAAAAATCTATTAGAAGCATGTACGGTGATACTTTAATGGTAGCGTGAGTATGACTGTATTCCTGTAATGAGGTGGTCATGTTATTTCGAGTGACCGGGTGGTTATATCCATCCTGGAAATACATGTTCTAGTCCATGTATGATCATGGTGACCGCAATAGACATAATAATCAGGCCCATAATGCGGGTTAATGTTTTTAATCCAGAGACACCCAGCAGTTTATGCAGTGGCGCAGAGAATCGTAACGTCGCATAAATCGTGAGGGCGACGGCGAGACTCGTTATAGTGAGTTGGATCTTCCCCATTAATGTTGGCATGGTACTAACAATTAATACGGTTTGAACCATGGCGCCTGGTCCTGCAATCATAGGGATGGCTAAAGGGATTACGGCAATGGATTCTTTTTGTTTAGCAGCGTCATGTTCTTCTTTGGTGTGAGCGGTTTTAGATATTTCGCCATGCATCATGGTGTAACCAATGATAGCAATAATGATACCACCAGCAATAGAAAATTCAGAAGGCTTAATGCCAAACACACCCAGTAAGGGAAGCCCTATCCATGTCATGATGATAAGAATAATTCCAATAGCTAGAAATGTCAGAAAGGCGGTTGAATTAATTTCTTTCTTAGTGTAGTTGCTAGTCAGACCTAAAAAAATGGCAAGGGCTGAGAGTGGGTTGGTGATCGCTATCAGAGCGATATAGTGCTTAATCATGACTGCGCTGGAAATCATAGTGTGTACTGTCCTTGTTATCTTTAGAAAATGATAGTCATTGAGTGTATACAACGATATCTTCCGTGTCGATGATTGTTAATTGATTTTTTTATGTGCTTATTGGGGGTATTCGATAGGGTTTTACATGGAATTAGGATATGACTGCTGTGCTTTTGCGATATGGATTACATAGCAAGCTAGAGTGATGGGTTATTATAATTGCCGATAACCGAGTCGGGTATTACCTATCAAGGGATGAGACGCTGGCTTTGTTTGTAGCAACCTTCAGTTTTGCAAGGCTCGGTTATCAACCAATCATCAATCCTATTGTTTTTTTTACCTCATTT
>JABABC010000256.1 GCA_014238445.1 Coxiellaceae bacterium | reverse complement strand
TTGGTGTTAACGCTAGAAGAAGCGGTTAATGGTGTCGCACGTGATATCGTGGTGCCCACATGGATTGGCTGTGGCTCTTGTGCAGGCAGTGGTGCTAAGAAGGGTTCAGGTCCAGTTACGTGCCCAACGTGTCGTGGAGCCGGTCAAGTGCAAATGCAGCATGGTTTTATTGCCGTGCAACAACCTTGTCGAAATTGCCGTGGCAGTGGAAAAGTCATTAAAAATCCCTGCGGCGATTGTGACGGTAAAGGACGAGTGCATAAACGTAAAACATTATCTGTCAAAGTGCCAGCAGGCGTTGACAGTGGTGACCGTGTTCGCTTAAGTGGTGAAGGTGAGGCTGGTCTTAATGGTGCTCCCTCGGGTGATTTGTATGTGCAAGTTGCAGTTAAAGCGCATACAGTTTTTAAACGACAAGGTAATGATTTGCATTGTGAAATTCCTTTGAGTTTCGTCACGGCGGCTGTTGGTGGGGAAGTCGAAGTGCCAACCTTAAAAGGTTCTGTAAAATTAACAATTCCACCTGAAACCCAAACTGGAAAGGCTTTTCGTTTGCGTGGGAAAGGTATTAAAGGCCTACGTGGCAGTGGGTTGGGGGACTTGTTGTGTCGAGTTTCCATTGAGACGCCAGTTAACTTAACCGATGAGCAAGTTAGCTTACTGAGACAGTTTGATGAACTGCTGGCTACAGATAGTAAGCGGCATAACCCCAAAGCTAAAGGCTGGTTCGATGCTGTGAGGAGTTTTTTTCAGAATGAGTAACTAGGTTTTTTGTGTAAGTGCTATATCAGGTCTTACCACGACTGGCCTGTTGTATGAACTTACGCTATTCTGATAGGCATATTTGATCGTATTGACTGCAGGGAGGCAGCTTGATGGTGGGTTATTTTTCGATATGTCGACGTGTGATGGCTGTTGCCTTTAGCTATCGCTTTTTTCTGAGTTGCTGCTTTAGTTGTCTGATGTTTGGCACGAGTTTAGTAGCTTACAGCGCTACCCCTGCTGAAAAGTACCTCCAAATAGAATCCGATATGATTTCGGTGTTTAAACGCATTTCCCCTTTTGTTGTGAACATTAATGCTAATCCAGTCTCTTCGTCAGTGATACGTCCAGGCAGTAGTGCGTCTCGTTATCGTGGGTCCGGTTTTTTATGGAATTCGAAAGGCTACATTGTCACTAATTACCATGTTATCAAAAAAGGGAAGCGCTTTAGTGTAAAATTCTCAAAAAACACGGTGATCAAAGCGCGCTTGATTGGGTTTGATAAACGAAATGATATTGCTGTATTACGATTGGTCTCAACCAAATCGTTGCCTGAGTCAATAAAAGCATCACGGATTCGTCTAGGTGATTCGTCAGTTTTGAAGGTGGGTCAGCTAGCCATTGCAATTGGTAATCCTTATGGTTTAGATAAAAGTATGACAACTGGGATTATTTCGGCATTGAATCGTTATATTAGTCAGTCAGGGAGCTGGTCAGATCAAGGTTTGATCCAAACGGATGCTTCAGTCAACCCTGGGAATTCAGGTGGTCCATTGCTAGATAGTCAGGGCCGTTTGATAGGTATGAATACCATGATTGTTTCTAGTACAAAAAGTTCTTCGGGCATTGCATTTGCTATTCCTGTGGATACCATAAAATCTGCTGTGACACAGATTATTCGGTACGGGAAGGTTATTCGGCCATCTATAGGTATTGTTCCATTAAGTGATGATCTGATTCCTTCTGCAGTGATGCCTGGCATCGTGATTAGATCTGTTCAATCAGGGTCTCCTGCTCAGAAAGCGGGTTTGAAAGGCTTGACACGTAAGCGTAATGGGACGTTACGATTAGGTGATATTATCGTGGGTTTAGACGGGTACCGAATTAATAATACGTTAGAATACTACCACGTGCTCGAAAAAAAATCCGTTGGTTCAACCATTAAGATGACGTACTATAGGGGCGGAAAGGTTTATCAAACAATATTAACTTTGGTCGGTGATAATTAGAAGAGTGCCCTTCTGTTAGTAGTGAAAGTGTTTAATTTTCTCGCCTTTGCTTTTAATATCACTCATGGTGTTGATGCCAATTTCAAGATGGTCTTTTAAGAATTGTTCTGTCACTTTTTTATCAGATTGGCTGGTTTTAACTCCGGAAGCCATAAAAGGTGTGTCAGAAATCAGTAATAAGGCACCACGAGAGATGGCGTTGTAATGCCCTACAATAAAGATGGTAGCCGTTTCCATGTCAACCGCTAGGCTTGTTGTTTTTTTCAGTTTTTCATGGAAGCGTTGGTCATGTTCCCAAACACGACGATTAGTTGTATAGACTACACCTGTTCGGTAGTCATATTTTTTTTCAATGATTTTTTCTGAAACTAATTTGTGGAGTTTAAATGAGGGTAGGGCGGGTACCTCTGGTGGGAAATAATCATGACTGGTTCCTTCGCCACGAATAGCTGCTATGGGTAGGATAAAGTTTCCAATGACGGTGGATTTTTTCATGCCCCCACATTTCCCCAAAAAGAGGACTCCATTGGGTTTGGTGGCAGAGAGCAGATCCATAATGGTCGCAGCATTGGGGCTGCCTATGCCAAAATTGATGAGCGTTAACCCCGACTTATTGCTACAGGCTTGCATGGGTTTATCTTTTCCGTAGATAGGGCAATCAAATCTCTCAGAAAAAAGTGTAATGTAATGACTGAAGTTAGTAAGTAGGATATTTGGGCCAAATCCGTCTAAAGGCATTCCTGTGTATCGCGGCAACCAGTTTTTTGCAATATCATATTGTGTTTCCATTGTTAGTCCTTGCAGGCAGCCTGCGGTGATCGGTTAATACTATTAAACTGCAATAAAATCATTAAAATGTAAAGATAAAATTAAGATGCCGTTCAGCGCTGCATATGGCAGTTAGCCCATGGTGATTTGATGATGGGCAGTAGTTAGCATCGTGATATCGTGTTGAGTGTTTGTAGGGCGTTAGGTTACTGAGCTGGGGGTAGGTTGAGTCGCTTTTTGTATGGCATTGTGAATATCGGCAATATCGATGGGTTTGGTTAAGATGCTACTGATCATTGGGTGCTTTTGAAGGAGGCTATCTGTTTGTTCAAGCACTTGTGCCGTTAAAATGATGATCGGAGTATTAGTGTACGTTGATTCAGTGTTAATTGTTTGCAGTAGTTCTAAGCCATGAATATCAGGTAGTCCTATATCCAAGACAATAACATCATAGTGCCTTGGGTTGTCTAAGAGATGATTAATGGCCGAAATACCACTATGAGCCGATGCGAAGGGGCAACTTAAAGCATCAAGAAAATAAGCCATAACTTTTTGGTTAATAGCATCATCTTCGATGACGAAGATTTTTTTTTCTAAAGCAACGAATGAAGATTGGGTGTCCGTTGATGGGGTTTCCATGTGTTGTTGGGTGGGCATATTAAAGGTGATTGTGAAATGGAATTCTGCGCCCATGCCTTCTTGGCTGGTGACTAGCAGTTGACTCCCCATGCTGTTGCAAAGTTGTTGGCTGATAGATAGGCCTAAGCCGACACCCTTATGTGTATGTGGTGTCCCATATTGATTGATTTGATAAAATGCATTAAAGATTTTTTGTTGAAATTCTTCTGGTATTCCAATTCCCGAATCATTGACTGAGAATTTCACGGTAGCTGAAGTTACTGTTTGACTGACTAGATCCATGTCGATGGATATTGTTCCGCAGTGAGTAAATTTGTAGGCATTAGCTAATAAGTTATGGAGTACTTGTCGAATACGTGGCTCATCGCCAATAATATATTGAGGTATTTTAGTATCAACATTGCAGTGTGACGTAATGTTTGAATGATGAGGCCAGGCGTGTTGCGTTTGTTTGACGAGAGACAGCGCTAACTCGGAGCATGAAAAAGTGGTATTTTTTATGATCGGATTATATTTTTCATACTGCGTAAAGTTTAATAGATCATTAACTAATAAAAGTAGTGAGTGGGCAAGTTTTTTAATGTCGGTGGTGTGCTCGGCAATGTCATTGCTCGGAATTGTATCTTCGATAATGTGTATAATACCTAAAATACCGTGCAAAGGTGTCCTGAGTTCGTGGCTCACTGTGGCGAGTAATTGTGATTTGGCGTTGAGTGCTTTTTCAGCTGTGCTTTTGGCTGAAGTCAGTTCGTTTTCCATGTTTTTACGTTCGGTGATATCTTGGAATATTCCGATAATGCCAATAGTTCTCCCATGTTTAATGAGAGGAACTTTACTAGTTAATAATACCGATCGCTGGTTATCAACCTGCATGATTTCTTCTATATTGAGCTTAGCTTGTTGAGAGCGAATCACGTGTTGGTCATCTAGGATATAGATATCGCTGTTCTTTCGATCCCATGGGAGGTCGTAGTCGGTTTTTCCAATGATATCATTAGGATTGTTGAATCCAGCTTGTTTTGCAAATACTTGGTTGCAACCGAGAAAGGTGGAGTGTTCATCTTTCCAAAAAAGATGGTATGGAAGATGATCAATGATGTTTTGAAGGAATTCAAGTTTCAATTGACTGTCATCAAGCTCAATTTTGTGAGTGATATCAAAGGCAAGTATAAGGCATAGCTTTTCTTCAGGTAGAAAGTGAGCTTGAAATTCAAAATAGTGTGTTCGATTTGTATTTTTCCATCTTGATATTGGGGCTAATGTGACGCTGCTACTAGAGAAGCTGATCTTTTCAATAGGGTTTTCAAGGTGAACTGACATGCAGAAGTCATGGAATGTCTGTTGAGAGTTTGAGCAGCGTAATAGAGAGTAGTTTTGTGTTTCAGAGAGAAGTATTTTCTGCTTCTCATCGATAAGCCAATAGAGAGGTTTGTTTGCTTTGTAGCAAGCTTCCATGACGACATCTTGTATTGATGATGCTTTGTTATTGAGTGAAAAATTCATTGCGTTACCGGCATTTTGGAGTAGGATTTTGTTTCTGTTTTTTTGTGTCTGGATCTAATGCGTCACTGATAGCCCTTTTTCCATGTGGAGATCCAAACACTATCTTCGGTACAAATTGACTAAAGAAGATTGATTTACGGATTCCATTAAATTTCCCATCATTGTATTCTCCTGAATACTTTTTCCCTTCAGGATGGATG
>JABABC010000202.1 GCA_014238445.1 Coxiellaceae bacterium | reverse complement strand
TCATTGAACACCACCTTATCTGTGACTTTCCATAGACCGCCACATACTAAAGGTATTCCACCACCCCGACAACCATTACTCATGAGTCAACACTATCGATTAATGAATGGACGAAAAATCACCATCATCCAATAAAGCTCGCCCTTTCGTATACAAACTTTTATCAATATCGGATAACTGACCGACTTCAATCGATGACAAAACCAAAGGCAACAACGCAGACATTGAAGGGTGACGTAAATACACTGAAGCCAGTGCTGCAACCTGATCACGATACCCATGCCCGCCATAGCCAACGAAAGACTCAACAACCCCTCTCGCTTCAGCATCATTCATACCATCCCCTACTAAAATCACTCGAGACCAGTTATGCATTTTCCTTAAGTACTGTATTAACTTGGCCTTACCTCCGCCTTTAATCAAAGGCGATGATCGATCAAAGGATTGAAACGCACCGGTTTCATCAAATTGCACATCAACACATAAAACGCGATCGACTGGAACCCCTAATTGCTGAGAAAAACCTGACACCGCAGGATTGTTCCCCGCAGAAATCACAAACACTGCCACCCCTAAACGCTGCAATAAAGCAATCACAGGAATCACATCTTCACTGACCGCTTGATAATAAGCTTGAGCTAAGTGATGAAAATCCTCGCGAGTCGGTCTCACCTGATCCAACCGGTCTTCATAGAGCTCGAGCGATAAACTCCCTTGACTCATAGCATGCTCAGTCAACTCAGTCACTGCATCACCAACGCCATGTCGCTCTGCCAAGTAATTAATACCTTCAATGCGACTTAACGTACCATCACAGTCAAAGAACACCGCATCCGCTAACGGCCAATTTATACTCATCTGATCTACCTCACTGACATTGTCTGTTGTAAATTCAATAAAAACCTGGAGAATGTCTACTCGAGTGTGAATAAACGCTAACACGTTTTATTTCACCACAACAGTCTTACAGGTCATCCGACAAGGACATAACATGAGCAACCAAGCCATCCGCTGGAACTCTTCGCTTTCATTTATCTTTGCAACTTCAGCAGCTGCCATTGGCCTAGGCAATATCTGGCGCTTCCCATTCATGGTTGGTCATCATGGCGGTGGTACCTTTGTTCTCTTATATTTACTCTGCGTTGTTATCCTCGGCATCCCCCTCCTATTAGCAGAAGTCGCCTTGGGCCGCTTAGGTCGAGATACACCACCCCAATCACTCAGTCACCTTGCCCAAGCCTCTGGCCATTCACAACACTGGCGCTGGCTAGGTGTTGCTGCAGTTGCCTGCACTTTTCTGATCATAACGTACTACAGTGTTGTGACCGGCTGGGTGCTCAACTATTTCACCAAAGCCTGCCTTAACCAGTTTCAATCGCTAACAGAAACACAAAGTATCGCACTGTTCAGCCAACTGAAACATCACACCAGTGCGATGGTCCTTAGCGATAGCATTGTCATTATACTAGCTTCCATTGTGGTCTCTCTCGGCATTAAAAAAGGGCTTGAACGACTGGTCCTATGGTTGTTTCCAGCCATGTTTGTTCTTCTTGTTGCGCTAGCCGTCTACGCCTGTGCTACGGCGGATTTTTTACACACATTCCACTACTTATTTGATTTTCACCCGGAAGATTTTACGTTCAAAATACTTCTTATGGCATTAGGTCAAGCCTTTTTTAGTCTAAGTATTGCCATGGGGGTCAACATGATCATGGGTGCCTACCTCCCTCGATCCACCAACTTAGTGACTGCAACGATCTGGGTTGCTGCGGCAGACACCGCCTTTGCCCTATTAGCTGGCTTAATCATTTTCCCCATTGTCTTCACACATCACCTCTCAGTGACGGCTGGACCGAGTTTAATTTTTCAATCACTCCCCATGGCATTCAGTAACATGCCTTTTGGCGCCCTGTTTGGCGTTCTGTTTTTCATTTTATTATTCTTTGCTGCATTTTCTTCCGTTGTTGCCTTATTCGAAGTGACTATTAGTACTCTCACTCGCCTAACCCATCGTTCACGTAAAACGGTACTGATCTATACCATTATCACTTGGTGGGTGCTTAGCCTACTGACCGTTGGCTCCTTCAGTCACCCTGCACTATTCCAAGCGTTTAACCGTACGTGGTTTACCTTGATTGATACCTTTACCGCAGCCATCCTCATACCCGCATGCGGCATACTCATCGCCATCTTTACAGGCTGGATCGTTTCAGACAGCCAACTGCAACAACTTGGCTGGAACACTCAAAGCTTCTGGTATAAAATATGGCGTTTAATTTTGCGGTATGTCGCCCCCATTGCGATAGGCTGTATTTTAATTGGAGTTAATCAATAAACGGACGCTAGGCTAATCACTATGACCACAACTCAATCCAATCACATAACCACTGCACATCCCAGGTTTAATATTCAATTAATTGACAACCTATCCAACCACAGTCTTGCACTACTGCATGATCAACACGATCGGTTTTCACTCTCCACCGATACAACCCAGGCACATGCCATCCTCCTCCGATCAACTAACCTCCATGAGCATATCTTTCCTCATTCACTGGAAATTCTTGGTCGTGCTGGCGCGGGCACAAATAATATACCCATCCCAATCTTGACTGAGCGAGGAATCCCTGTCTTAAACACACCTGGTGCCAATGCCAATGCCGTCAAAGAACTGGTCATTGCCGGCTTACTACTATCCAGTAGGCACCTATGCCATGCCTGGCAATACGTACAATCACTCCCCGCAGATGAACAGCTCACCACCACCATTGAGAGCCATAAAAAACAATTCACTGGTACCGAGCTACCCGGAAAAACCCTTGGCGTCATTGGCTTAGGTAATATTGGTGTGAATGTTGCTAATGCAGCCAATCACCTTGGCATGCGCGTACTGGGCTATGACCCTGCCATCTCAGTAAAACATGCTTGGCAGCTCAATAGTGATATTGAACAAATTGATAACCTCACCGAACTACTGGAACAAGTGGATTTCCTCACCCTTCACATTCCACTCACTAAAGACACGACTAACTTCTTAAATGCAAAAACCCTGGCCGCGCTAAAACACCAAGCCGTTATATTAAACTTCTCTCGCGCCAATATCGTTGACCACTTAGCCATGAAAGAGGCCCTGAACACATCATCCCTCCGCTATTACGTATCCGATTTCCCCAATACCCTCTTACATAACCACCCGAAGACCATTACCCTTCCCCACTTAGGTGCCTCCACTCAAGAAGCTCAAGAGAACTGTGCTAACATGATAGCTCATCAAGTTCATGACTTTCTACTCAATGGCTCGATCACACACTCGGTAAACTTCCCTGTCGTTTCCATGAAAAGAAACCAGGGTTACCGCATCTCCATCGCCAACCAAAACATCCCCAATATGGTTGCACAAATCTCCACGGTACTTTCCAACAGTGGCTTAAATATCTTAGAAATGATTAATCAATCCCGTGACGACATTGCCTATAACTTAATTGATATCGATCAACCCATTCAACCCAAACAAATTGAATTACTACAAGCCATTCAAGGTGTTCTACGGATACGCAACTTACATTAACGCATCAAGAGCTATATCATGACAGAGTCAAATACCCCTGAAAAAACCCATTTTATTCGTAAAATCATTGAAGAAGACTTTAACACAGGAAAACACACCTCCATTACCACGCGATTCCCACCCGAGCCCAACGGTTTTTTACACATTGGCCATGCTAAATCAATTTGCCTGAATTTCTCCCTAGCAAAAGACTTCCAAGGAACATGCCATCTCCGCTTTGATGACACTAACCCTAATAAAGAGTGCGATAGTTTCATCCAAGCTATCAAAGAAGACATTCACTGGTTAGGCTTCGACTGGCAAGATCACCTCTACCATGCTTCCCATTATTTTGAACAGTTATATCAACTGGCTATCCACCTCATTCAATCTGGCCACGCCTACGTAGACAACCTCTCTGCTGAAGCCATGCGAGAACTCCGAGGATCACTCACACAAGCCGGCCAAAATAGTCCTTCGCGCGATCGATCGATCGAAGAAAACCTGGATCTCTTTCAGCGCATGAAAGCCGGGGAATTCAAAGAAGGTGAATACACCCTACGCGCTAAAATCGACATGCAATCTGGAAATGTGAACCTACGTGACCCCGTTATATACCGAATCATGCACGTGTCACACCATCAAACTCACAATCAATGGTGCATCTACCCGATGTATGATTTCACACACGCCTTATCCGATGCCATTGAAGGCATCACACACTCGCTGTGCACACTAGAGTTTCAAGATCACCGCCCACTCTATAATTGGTTTATTCAGCACTGCAACATGCCACACCACCCGCGCCAAATTGAATTTTCCCGATTAAACCTTAACTACACGGTTACCAGTAAACGCAAACTGAAACAACTCATTGATGAACACCATGTCAGTGGCTGGAATGATCCTCGACTACCCACCCTATCTGGCTTGCGTCGACGTGGCTACACACCGCAATCCATTCGCGAGTTTTGCGCCCGTATTGGGATTTCGAAACAAGACTCCATCATTGACATTGCTCAACTAGAACAAACCCTTCGCGATGACCTCAATCATAGTGCCATGCGAAAAATGGCCATCTTAAACCCTCTCAAGGTCGTGCTCACAAACTATGATCAAGACAGCGAAATGCTCATGCTATCGAATCACCCCCAACGACCTGAATGCGGCAAACGCTCTGTGCCTTTTTCCAATACCCTCTATATTGATCATGATGACTTCATGGAAACGCCACCACCCAAATACCACCGATTATCACCTGGCAAAGAAGTGCGCCTAATGAATGCTTATGTGATTCAATGTGAAGAGGTTATTAAAGATCAGGATGGCAAAATCCTTGAATTACGCTGTAGCTATGCTCGTGAAACATTGGGTGGAAAAAAACCACACCACGGCAAAAAAGTAAAAGGTATTATTCATTGGCTTTCCGCTGAGCACGCTCTAGAGGCTGAAATTCGTCTCTATGACCGCCTCTTCTTGACACCCAACCCTGGTGCTGACACTGATTTAACTGAATCGCTGAATCCAGACTCACTCATGACCATCCAACAGGCTAAAGTCGAAGCCTCACTCGCTGAAGCACAACCAGAAACTGTGTTTCAATTCAATCGAGTAGGCTATTTTTGTGCGGACCAATTCGACCACACAACCGATCGACTGGTCTTCAACCGGTGCGTATCGCTACGAGAATCCTGGCAATAAACAGTGCAAAACCCAACCTTATTCCCCTGAATAAAACCAAATATGATCACATTACGATCATCTTGTGATAAAAAACACGATTGGACATATTTTTTATTGAAATACCTTCCCTTAGTCCGCACGGCATTTAAAAAACAAAGTAGGAAATAACTACCTGAAAAATATAGACTTTTAATTTATAACAAGCCATCAAAACCTCTTTCCAACCAAGAAGCCTGCAAAAAATTAAAATTATTTAAGCTTTCGAGTAAATAAAACCCAATTCCCCCTTGTGCCCACCAATTCCAATGCTATAATGTTGCACTTAAAATACACAAATAGGGTAATATTTTCCCTTTTTGCGTATCAGAGAGAATTGCAACGGTGCAATTTACAAGACCAATCAACCTAAGGAGCAAGCCCTTGAAAGGTGTAGCACAACTCGCAGAGCAGGTTTTAACAATGACAACACAAGCTGATGTCGAAGAAAAAACACTCGCTGAAAGCGTCAGAACATCACTGAATAAATACTTTACTCAATTAGAAGGCCAAACACCTGCTAATCTATACAACTTAGTATTAGCCGAAGTCGAAAAACCTCTACTTGAACTGGTATTAAAACTAACGAATAACAACCAAAGTAAAGCGGCCATCATTCTTGGTCTAAGCCGAGGAACGTTACGTAAGAAAATGGCTGCCTACGGTTTAAACTATAAGTAAGTTTTAAGGATGATTTTCATCAGGGTGATGTGGCAACTTATATGACAACGATGTCAAAAGCTCAATGCGCACTCATTAGTGTGTATCACAAAGAAGCGTTGAGCGAACTGGCTACTACATTGTCATCATTAGGGATTGCTATCATCGCAACAGGTAACACGTACCGGCAACTGACTCAACGAGGCATTGCAGCTACCGAACTGAGCGACTATACCAACTTTCCTGAAATCATGGATGGTCGAGTAAAGTCACTTCACCCTAAAATTCACGGCGGCATCTTAGCCCGCCGAACACAAGACCACGACACACTCCTCAAACATCAAATACAACCGATTGACATCGTTATTTGCAACCTATACCCCTTTGAGGAAACCATTCAACAACCAAACTGTACTCTTGAAGAAGCCATTGAACACATTGATATCGGTGGCCCAACGATGATTCGCGCTGCTGCAAAAAACTTCCACGATGTCACCGTAGTAACTGACCCCAACGACTACCCTTTAATTATTGAAGAACTTAAAAAACAGGGAACAACAAGCCTGACCACACGCCAACACCTCGCAAGCAAAGCCTTCCAACTAACCGCACACTACGAACAAGCTATTGCTCGCTATTTCTCATCACCCACTCAAAATAACTCACTAACAGCACAACTCCCCTCCGTGAATACCCAAACAGAACAATCACTGCGCTATGGCGAAAACCCTCACCAATCTGCAGCGAGCTTCACAGCCAAACCCATAGCCGATGAAGGCATTTTGCAAGCCAGCCTGCTACAAGGCAAAGCACTGTCATACAACAACCTCATTGATAGTGATGCAACGTTCAATATCATTCGCACACTATCAGCCACATCGCCTGCTTGCGTTATTGTAAAACACGCTACACCCTGCGGTGTCGCCCTGCACAATGACCCTATCCAAGCTTACCTCAACGCTTACCGATGCGATCCTGAATCTGCCTTTGGCGGCATCATTGGTATCAACCAACCACTCACCGCAGCTTTAACTGAACGTATCATGCAACAACAGTTTACCGAGGTCATACTTGCGCCTACTGTGACAGAAGATGCACTCACGCTTTTAAAGAACAAACCGAATCTTCGCGTGTTGAGTTTTGGTGATCGACATCTTCAAATCCCTATCACTACACAGCTTCGCTCCATTTCAGGAGGAATCATTGCACAACAACCCGACTGGCAACCCCTGACCATACAACACCTCACCTGGGTCACTGAAATCACCCCACCTTGCACCATACAACAAGACGCTTTATTTGCTTGGAACGTCGTAAAGCACGTAAAATCCAATGCCATCGTCTACGCCAAAGATGGACAAACATTGGGTATTGGAAGCGGACAAACCAGTCGCATTTTTAGTGCAAAAATAGCTGCCCTACGAGCAGAGCAAGCTGGCTTTACATTATCTGGCGCTATCATGGCCTCCGATGCTTTTTTTCCCTTTGCAGACAGTATTGACCTAGCCCATCAACACGGCATCAATTGCATCATCCAACCCGGCGGCTCTAAACGCGACTCTGAAGTGATTGCTCGTGCCAATGAACTTAACATCGCCATGGCCTTTACCCAAGTACGGCACTTTCTACATTAAAACGTTCATACCATGCCTTGAGCTTACCCTAAAACGCTAAACTGCTTTCATAGCAGCAATCCTTGCTCTCCATAAAAGACGTCTCTACACTAGCGCTAGCACATAACAAAGAGGAATGCCCATGAAAGTCTTAGTCATAGGACAAGGGGGACGTGAACACGCTCTAGCATGGAAGTGCGCACAATCACCACGCGTCACCCATGTTTGGGTCGCACCCGGAAATGCGGGGACAGCTCTCGAAAAAAACATCACTAATCTAGCGATCCCTGCAAACGACATTAATCAGTTAACCGCCTTTGCTCAACAGCACACCATCGACCTCACCATCGTTGGCCCAGAAGCGCCCCTTGCTGCCGGCATCGTGGATGCTTTTCAAGCACAAAGACTAGCCTGTTTTGGCCCGACACAAGCCGCTTGTCAACTAGAAAGTTCTAAGCAATTCTGCAAGGACTTCTTACAAGAACACAACATCCCAACCGCCCGATATGCCTGCTTTACAACCATTGAGCCTGCGCTAGCCTATCTCGAAAACCACCCCTTACCTGTTGTGATTAAAGCCGATGGTCTCGCAGCGGGGAAAGGTGTCATCATTGCCGAGACACTAGAAATAGCCCAACACACCGTTCACGACATGCTAACTGATCACTGCTTTGGTGACGCTGGCTCCCGTGTTGTCATCGAAGAATTTTTAACCGGCGAAGAACTGAGCTTTATCGTTATGGCTAATGGTCAACACGCCACCCCCTTAGCTAGCTCACAAGATCACAAACGACGAGATAATGATGATCAAGGCCCCAATACAGGCGGCATGGGCGCCTTCTCACCAGCACCACAGCTCACACCTCAGTTAGAAAACACTATCATGGAAACCATCATTCAACCCACACTGCACGGGATGGCTTCACGAGGGCTCCCTTACACAGGCTTCCTCTATGCAGGATTAATGATCACACCCTCTGGAACACCCATGGTGCTAGAGTTTAACTGCCGTTTAGGTGACCCAGAAACACAGCCCATTCTGATGCGCTTACAGTCTGACCTCCCCACACTATGCCTAGACATCCTAACAGGGACAAACCCTCCTATTTGCGTGGAATGGGATAAACGCTCTGCGCTCACCGTGGTGATGGCAGCTGATGGCTACCCACACACCCCTCGCAAAGGTGACCTCATTCAATCCCTACCTAAAGATTCACTGCAAACTAAAGTCTTTCATGCCGGCACCCAACAAACCACCCAAGGCATTACCACTCATGGAGGTCGAGTTTTTGGAGTCACTGCACTGGGTGACACCCTGCACCTTGCCCATGAGCAAGCGTACCAAACCACACAATCGATCCAATGGCCTGGTTGTTTTTTTCGTACAGACATTGGCCATCGCGCACTAGCACATATAATCAAAAAATGACTATAATACAGGGCCTTCCCTATTAATTGTAATGGATAAAATAAGACACCTATCATGACACACAGACTCGACTGGCTCCCCCAAGATCTTCATAACACGCAAGCAATCAACCCTCTCGCAGGCTGTGCTGCGCCACTACTCACCATTGCCTACCAACTGACCGAGCAAACTGAACCACTGGATGACACGCACGCTTTAATTCAGATACTGCTGGAAGAATGCAAACACTTCTATCAAAAAGCACATCAAATGGGCTACTGCGCACAACATATCTTGGCAACACGCTACTGGTTATGCTCAACACTGGATGAGCTCATTCTTGGTCTTCCCAACCCTACCAAACAACAATACCCATCACTACTGAAACTATTAAATCACTCCACACAATGTCTCTTTTTTGCCATCTTAGATCAACAACAACAGGCACCCCAGCCATCTGCAGACACACTAGAAATTGCCTACCTCTGCCTTTGCCTGGGCTATAACAGCAGCCATCATCAAGGCCTGAACACAACCTTAGAAAACCGGCAAGCACAGCTACTCTCTCAAACTCAAGCCATTAGGAAAACCTCTCAAAAAACCCCGCAACCACCTTCCAAAAAAATAACGAGGTTCGTCATTGCAGTCATGATAGCCATCACTGCCGTATCATTGTTTTTCATCTACACTGACTTCCAAATCACATTCAAACCTCTCAACCAAGCACTATCAGAAATATCACAACCTATTCTCCCAACGAACCCATAGGATCTCCATGAATCAGCCAACATCCACAAAAACGCCTCCTTGGCTATTTCGCTTCGAACAACAACTCACCATCTGCCAGCGCCGCATGAAAACCCTGCATCACAAGAAATTTTGGCACTCTTCAGCACCGTGGACACTCATCTTAGGTCCTGATAAAAGTGGCAAATCATCCCTATTAAACGCACTACAATGTCAGCATATTTCAACCCAAGACGAATCCCACGAAACCACTCCCTTTGATTGGTGGATCAATCACTCGGCGTACTTTCTCGTCGGTGATCTAGAAACCATTGACCAGCAAGAAGAAAAATACAGTCTCTGGGAACATACACTACCGTTATTAAAAAAAACCTGGTCCTCTAACACCTTACAACGCATCATACTCATTATTGACTTACCCACACTATGCCTCAGTGAGGAACAATCACTACAATCACTGTATCAAACATTCAATAAACACCTCACCAAATTACAAAAACTCTCCCCTCATAGCACCATAGATATAGCCATCAACCACTGCGACAGAATTATTGGGCTCAAAGAGTATACTCAAGAACAAAAAACCAGTGACACAGAACAAACGTTTGGCATCACGCTGCACAAAAAAAATCGACTAACACATTTTGATGCACTCTTTCATCAAGAGCGCAACCACTTCATTCAGGCAATCAATCATGATGTTATCGCATTATGTCAGCCACCCATGCCAAGGGCTAAACGGAAAGAACTCCTACAACTGCCATTCCAGTTAGATGCTTTACTCCTAAGAATAAAACAATTCATTAATCCACTATCTGATAGTCTCAAAAAACAAATTCATAGTGTTTGCTTTTGTGCCTCAGAACAACGACACCAAGCTATTAATGCAACCACACCCTATCTCAAGAAAATCATCACACCTATTCACAGCAATCCCATACAGTCTAATGAATCGTATACTCCACTCTTCCTAAATGCTGATCACTTTGCTCAAATTCGCCCAGCCCGAAGAATAATTAACCCCTTGCGAGTTACAGCATACTTCAACCCACTACCCACCATTACAACATTAGCCCTATGCCTTGGGGTAATAACCCTTTACCATATTGCTCTACAGCATGGTTACAACATCACAAAACAAACCTATCATGCTCTTCAGGGCATTCAAAATCAGGCTCCTGATAATACAACCCAAAATGATTTGGCGTGGATTAACTCTCTACAAAAAGACCAAACCATGCTACAGATGATTCATCACAGCGGCGCTCTCAAGTACCAATGGATAGGCATCCACCCACTACACCAACTCTACCAACAAATTAGTGAACACTACCACATCACGCAGCAATCAGACTTCATACCATACGCTTACAGCTTACTGGTTGAATCGCTCAACCAACCCACAAAGTCGAGTGAACAAGCCTTATATCAAGGACTTGAAATATTCTTAATGATGACAGGACAACACCTCATTGACCAAGAGCGCGTTATTAGCTGGTACCAATACCAATGGGAAAAAGCAGGACTGCCACAACCCACTATCAACACACTCAGCGAACAAATAATAATTTTATTAAAACATCACAATACTCCCTGGCCAACCAATGCAGCTCTGGTCGAATCAACCAGACAAACACTGCTGCAACACCCCATCAGTGTGCTAGCACTATTAAAACAAGAATCACTGACCTTATCTCACACTGTTCCTATCGCTAATAGCACATCATCTATCTTGACTAAAAACAGTCTATTAATCCCATACTTTTACACAGAACAACAAAAAGAAAAAATACATCACTTAACTCTCACAGAGCTCTTACACACACTCAATGATTACGATTGGGTAGTAAAAACCGACGTCAAGACTCTCTCTGAAGGCGATAAAAAAAACCTACTGGCTGATACACAAGCACGCTACCAAGATAACTTCCAACGTGCATGGCGAAACGTCCTATCTCACCTTTCTTTCAAAACCCCGAAAACCATTCAGGAGCTCAATGCACTGACCTCCCAGCTCAACAATCCACAATCGGCGTTCTACAAAGCCCTTCAGATAATTCAAAGTCACGCAAACCAAACGTCACTTGATATCAATCGTGAACTACCCGTGTCTGACGGTACCGCTCAACCGGACTGGGGCAAGGATCTTTCAAGCATGACCTCCTACACAAACACTATACTCAATAGCTCAAACCCTGATTTAAATGCGTTTCAACATGCCGTTAAAAGTATCAAAGAAAAAAAACAAGCACCTGGCTTGCTAGCACTCAAATCGCACTTTGAAGATGCTCCCACGCTATTACAACCCGCCTTAACACTAGTGATTAAAGGTTATTGGGATGTCATGCTTAATGCCAGTCGAGAGTACATCAATGCACAATGGGGAAAAACAGTTATCCCGTTATACAAAGCATCTATTAATAACCGATTCCCAATCTTCTACCCCTCTAAAAAAGATATTTCAGCTAAAGATTTCAATACTTTTTTTGGCCCTCAAGGAGCCATTGACTCCTTCTTCAATGAATACCTAGCACCTTTCGTCAATGCCAGCGGCTATTACTGGACATGGAAAAAGATTGACGGGCATACCTTAAGCTCTTCCCAGCATGCACTCGATATGATTATTCGAGCATCTGTCATACAACAAATGTTTTACAATGGCGGTCAACCCAACCCCAGTGAGTCCTTTGCTCTGGCATTAAAAAATCATTCTAAAAATATCACTAGCATTAGCATCTCGATCGATGATCACACAACACAATTAAAGACTAATGACAATACCATTCATAAATTCACATCTGCAAACACAGCCTCATCAACAGCCTTGATTACTATTAAAGGTCAACAAGGAACGGACTCTCTACACACATCAGGAAACTGGCCATGGCTTAGAATGATACATCTAGGCACTTTAAAAACCACATCTGATGCCAACCAGTTCTTCTTATCCTTTCAAACAGATAACTACCAGGTGCAATTTGGGTTGATTGCTAAGAATAAACAAAACCCTTACTTACCAGGGGTACTTTCAGCTTTCAGGTGTCCTAAAGAATTCTAGTGAGCACACCTCTCTGTGACATCAAATAAACCCTATATTAAGCAGCATAAAGGGCGATGTAGATTAGTCATTTGTTATGAGCAAATTCCTCAAATCCCTTGGCTGTCCATTTTCAATGGCATATTCCGTTGTCAGCGCCGCATCAAATGACTCTTTACCATACAAAGAAGGAGCCAAACGCTCTGGTCGGTAATAAATATCTAAAAGACGCAACCAACGAACAACCTGAATCATACTCGTAGCTGGGCTTACCAAACCTAGATAATAATTTTTCAATGCTTTAGTACCAGGAGTAATCGTTTTAGTTTCAAATGACAAATAGCGACGAGGTGTCATAAGAATAATCAACTGAGTACTCGACTGCTCACGCTCTTTGCGATTAAACAAATGTTTAATCCCTGGAAGACTGCCTAGAAAAGGCGTTTTGTTGCGAGATTCACCATCCGTTGCTTCTGATAATGTACCAAACACGGCTGTTTGGCCGTAATCCAGTGACACGGTTGATGCACTGCTTTGTTTTACTGATTCTGTGGAGTTCTCAAACCCCGACGCATTATCATTCGTAGCCAATAACATCTCACGCTCAACCTCGGCTACTAACTGAATAGAACCATCATCATTAAATGTAGGCACAACATTGAGCGTTAACCCTAATGGAATTTCCTCAAAACTGGAATAATCTGATCCTGATAAGCCAATGTACAAGTCATTCCCAACAAAGTATTTAGCCGCTTGACCATCCTGAGCAATCACGGTTGGCCGAGCCAAGATCTGATCATGCTCTGCAATATGGTTAAAAACATTCAAGTCATAAGTGATATCACTGAAAGCTAAATTCCAAGCAAATGTGTTAGTAGAAGGACTACCACTTGTTTTGCTACCCTCAACAGATCCTCCCATAATGGTTTTTAAACCATCCAATAAATTGAGCCCTTGTTTTTGTTGAGCTATTTCACGTGAAAGAATCAACACGACATCAATAAATAACATTTTATGCGGGTTAGATGGTTGGTCACTCGGAGCCTTATTGTTCGCCTGCTGCACTTTTTTATCGTCTAAACTGGCATATAAACTTTTTAATGGTTTAATGAGAGGGCTGTTAGCATCCAGTTTCTCTAACTC
>JABABC010000164.1 GCA_014238445.1 Coxiellaceae bacterium | reverse complement strand
TTTTTTATTGACTAAGGAAGAAACTATGAAAGCATTATTGAAATCAGGTGTGGTCTTAGGGTTGGGTTTGTCCGGCATCGTTTTCGCGGGTGGTTCTGATCAATTACCGACACAAGATTCTAAGGCGTTCTCTAAAAATGCGAGCTTTCTTTACGATGGATTGACAGATGGCTTTTCAGTTGGCCTAGGTATTGAAAATCAACGCGCTGAGTTAAACGTAACGGGGAGCTTTGTGAAAAATGACCCAGCAGGTGACAGCTCTGAATATATGGAATACTTCGTTGGTGGGGCATTCGGTGTTAAGCATCAACTGAAAAGTGAGGTAATAGGTACGTTAGGCGTCATGGGTAACTATGGTTATTATTGTAATAATAACAAAGCTGGTGAGAATGGTAGTACAGAAAAACCCTATGCAGTTGGGGCTTACCTGGGTTTAGGCTACCAGCCCTCTGATGCTATTCAAATCTTTGTTCGCATCATGCCTTACAGTTACGAAAAGGCAGAAAACAATGACAAAGAAATAGGTTTTTTAAATCAAGGGCAAGTAGGTATAAAATACTTTTTTTAATATATGATACTGTCTTTTTGTTGAAGGAGGCTTAGTCCTCCTTTTTTATTGGGTATACACCTGATGTGATCTGGTATCAGTGGTCTTTCGTGAATCCCAAAATCTGAAATGTTAAAGAGCGCAAGTCATTAGCTTTATCTCAATACTTTCACAAGATCACTATTCCAAAGCCGTCATTTTTCGTAGTCGTCAGTTGTTGTGCAATGCGGAATAGCTTTCATTATTTGCGACAGAACACGATAAAAGAAGAACTCATCGACTCTAAGGTTGCCAGCGTTTTGAGCCATTAAGAGCAGCACTAGGCCAATGGGGCAGCGCATACAATAGGCATTATTGGCATTATTGGGTCTTCTAGGGGCTTATTCGCATAAAAACCCTGAAGCTCATGTTCTCTTAATTTTATTCCGATGGATTTTTTTGTATTATCCACGTCTATTTTTAATTAATGAGTCAATCGATAAATTTAATCGTTACTTAAGGTGAGCCATGAACAATTCAAATAATCCATTAACACCAAACAGTCACCTGACAATTAAAACGCCTAAGGATACATACCTTCAAGCGAAAGAAGCTTTAAAACAATGCTGTGAAAATCATAGTGAATTTATGACCAACATTACTGATCCTCTTCAGCATTTATTTTATATGTATGGACTTTATGTGGGCATCAAAGATCTTAGCGGTGAATTAGTTCAAGAACGCAAGGGCAAACACCCCCAATTTTCCCATGTCAATTTCGACCAATTAAATAAAGAGATTCTTGAGATTAAAGCATTACATAAAAAAAGTTATGATCTTTACCATTCTATTGAAGAAATAATCGCAGCTAACAACGGCTCTAGCGACGACACAGGCTTGCCTGGCTCGCAATCAGACTCATCTCTCACCACACAGGGGACATGCAGCTCTGTAGCGACCTCCTCTCCGAGATCTTGTTCACCACCACCAAACTTATATGCTTTCCCTGCACTCACCGCAGACTTAAATGAACAAAGAAATAGATTAAATGATCTCAAGATCAAGCTTCCAGATGAACTGGACGACACAATAGCTGAGCTTAATAAAGTCAAACAATTGATCGGTTATGAAAAACAAGGAAGGAAGATTTCAGACCTACTTCGAATTCAGCATAACTTATTCGAATTGACATTAAATGATCCCCAGTGGAACGATTCCAGCAAAGATCAGGCTTTAACCTTATTTAACGATATTTTTTATTGGGGTTGTTCAACGCCCTCCTCTTCGCCACGAGGTACTCCTAGCCCTTCTGAAAGTGACTATTCCTCCACGCTCTTCGGCGGCAGTCCTAAATCTGATGGAAGTATTAATCGTGATAGTGATAGTGATAGTGGTAGTGATCTTGATCTTGATCTTGATCAACCAGATACTTGGAGAAATACTGAAGGTGAGCCGCCACCAGCGCCAGCACGCTCCCCCTCTTGCTGTATTTCATAAGATGGACGGATATAGGCATCTATCTTAAGTCATAGCCCATCATCATATGGGCCACTTACTTTACACCAACACACTCAACCTGACTCACAACTGGCTCCAAGGGTAAAGTAATCTTAAATGCCGCACCACCAAAGTCTGAATTGCGATAAATGATCTTTCCCCCGATAACTTCTAACAATGAAACCACTAACGACAAACCAATCCCACTACCATTCTGCTTGGTTGTGTAGAAGGGTTCAAACATCCGCTCAGCCACCTCAACCGCAATACCACAACCGTTATCACGATGCAGAATCATTAAACCTGCCTCACTTACTTCAAGTGTAATATCAACTATGACTTTATCCATTGAAAACTCGCTTGAACAATCAATAGAGTTTTGCGTTAAAATGATTAACACTTGCTCTACGGTTCTAACATCGGTCACAACCGTCGACGGCATCTCACCTGAAACATTTAATACCATGTGGTCATAATAAAATCGTGACTCTAACTGCTTAATTAAATGCGAGGCAGACAGCACATCATACTTCGAGCTCGAAAATTGAATCGTATTCCTAATGGAATGAATAATTTCACCCATATTCTCACACATATCACAAGACTGTGTTATCAGATCACGCAATGAGTGGCTAATAGAGCCAGAGCTTCTTGAGAGGTCAGCTTTTGCCATTTGTAACGAAGACGATAAGACGGCTAATGGTTGTGTTATTTGGTGCGCAATCCCTGTAGCAGCTTCACCCACTAATGATAAGCGCATCATGTGATCCATTTTATCCCGCTGCTCTTGCATGACCTTTTTCATTTCAGCCTGCTGCAGCAACACTTCATGCTGAGCTCGATGCCAGTGAATTTGAGTCACATCATGCATATAAACTAAAGTGTGCCCCGCAAAAGTATTCCTATTTTGACGAACATCCCAAAGTCGAGGCATTGACTCTTGATGACCACTAGCATCAATAATTTTTGTTTGAATCAACAGTGAACCATCATTCTTTGAGATTATCTGGAATAACTCCAAATAATCTGTCCACTTTTTAGGAAAGAGACCTTTTCCTAAAGCAAGCTCTTCAAATATGACATTATATTTTACTAAAAACCCGGTTGCATTCTCTATGATCGCCATAGCTATAGGCAAGTCTTCAATGAGCTTCTCAGCACCAACCATTGCAGGATTACCTTGGTTGATATGATCGAATGATAAAAGACTCGGAGAGATGGCTTGTATTTTACTTTTTACAACGTCTGCTCTTTTAATTTGATCATAAAACGCCTCTACAGCACTCACTATAGATTGAGACTGAATATCATGAACATGCATTTGAATAGAACAAGGCTCAGCACGGAGTGCTGTATCCCATGCATCGATAGTCAATGGAGCGACGAACAACATCAGATGACCATGCAGGGTTGGTGACAATAACGCTCGAATAAAATCCAATCGCTCAAAACCTCTCACATCCGCAACGATAAACACCTGCGAATTAACCACCATCTCATCGCTTAATATAGGTATTGTAGATGATAGAATGCAATCATCCTCAGCAATATGACACACGTCTATAATTTGCCTTGCATCTTCATTAGACAAGTTGATCAGCAACCACTGTTGTTTCATCATTAATCCAATAAACTAAGGCCCAACCGAGACCGACCAGCCCATAGATACAATAAGTCCGATGTAGGTGACATGACCGATGCAGCACGAATATCTCGCAAGGCATCAGCAATAGGTGATGGCTCAACATAGCCCTTCCCACCCATCAACGTCATACATTCATTCACTATGTGTATCCCGACCTCAGCAATTTCTGCCTTCGATAACAAAACGTCTAAAATAGCATTGGGTGCAGATAAGTCATACTGTCGCGCACTTTGAAAAGCCAGATGATATAACGATCGATACTGAGCATACAACCGACCTAACTTGTGCTGCAACACAGTCGAATTTGCTAATGATGCTTCCGTGTGTGAATACATTCTTGTCTTTAGGTGATTTTCCGCCACGTTAATTGCTTTCTCCACAATGCCTAAATAGGTTCCCGACATGGCGGCTAAAAAATTCGGCAAAATAACACTAAATAAGTAGTGCGTATGATCACCCAACTCTCCAATGACGTCTTGTGGGAAAATCTTAGCGCGATCAAGCTGTAAAGACTTTGAATGATTACCATTCATCCCAAACCCATTCCAACTACTATCCCAAGCAATAGACTCATTATCATTACGCAGTAGTGCACAAGTAAACGCATCGTTTTTTTCCAAACTATTAGACAAGGTTGAAATAATATAACTATCAACTTGCCCAGCGTTCGTCACAAAACACTTCTTACCCGTGACATAATAACAACGATCTTGCGCTGAATAGACTAACTGGCACGTGGGCAAATAAAAATGCACACCTGTTCCAGGCTCACTCAATGCCAACGTTGAAAGGTGTCGACCTTCACAAATTGCTGCAATATACTGCTGCACATGATAGTCCGTCGGCTTATCAACCAACACAGCACACGCCACACTGTGCATTCCAAAACATAGCCCCGCTGAACCTGAAAGCCTGCCTAATAAGCGTGTCACATTCAATAAATCTGTCAATCCTCCACCAATACCACCTAATGCTCGTGGGATCATCAAGGCTGCCATACCCTCATCTTGCAAAGCACGCATGGTTTCACAGGGCCATTGGCCGTCCCGATTAATGGCCTCAGCTTCTTTCTCGAGCACAGGTAAAACAGCCGACTCAACAATGGATTCTATACTGCTTGAATGATTCATTGTTTTCATAAACGCTCACCTCTTTGAGTGACTCACAGTACCAAAAAGATTAAATCGTATCCACCCTCACTCAGCTCATTCTACGCAAACCAGAATAGACCACCATCAAACCAAGGTATTTGAACTAACCCCCACAATAGGTTGACTGGCCCTTGATGAAGGTCAACCACAACGCAGCATGAAACATAAAATAACTTAATAGACTGATTTTTAATGAATTTTTTATTCCATCTAACGAACATTCAACGCAATAAAAAAATATTAACTATAATAGGAAAAACAAACTCATACTTAAGGAACGCTCATGCCAACCATACTCCTAGCCATTCTCATCATGATCAGTTTTACCACTGCAGCTGCAAATGATAAAAGTCCATGTACCACTACAGGAACTGCCTGTGATGCTATATGCACAGACGAAAATAAAACAGACTTAGATCACCTCGACTACCAAGGCTACTGCGGTACAGGACCAACAGGGCATTCGACAGCCCAATTTGGCTGCCTCTGTCCTAATAACAACCTTGCAGATAATCACGGCATTAATACTGCCTGCGTAGAGGCAATTAATTACTGTAATAATAATCAATGCACGAATGACGGGAGCTGCAGCGATCCCAATAACGAACCAGGCACCGTCTCACAATGCACTTGCTCTGCGCCTTATTAAAGGGCCCACTAAGATTCTGTACCAAACACCTCAACAGCTTCTGCTTTCGCAGTCACGTAATCTTTCTTACCACTCGCGAGTTTAGGTAACTCATCAACACGCTGATAAAATGAAGGGATCATCAGTTTTTCAATCGGAGAGGCATTGATCAATCGACGCAAATCATCTTCTGCTATCGCAGCATTATACAGCAAAGCAATACGCTCACCTTTTTTGCTATCACGCAAGGCAATCGCCATAGCATCGCTATCCGTTTCATTAATGAGCTCCAGTATCTTCTGCTCAACAACCGATAAACTCACCATTTCCCCACCTATTTTCGCAAAACGCGAGTAACGATCGACAATATACAAATAACCTTCATCATCTAAATAGCCTTTATCACCTGTCAAATACCACGTCGTCAGGTCATCGGTCATCAACACTTGATTGGTTTTCTCAGGATCATTCAAATAGCCCTTCATGACTTGAGGCCCACCAACCGACACCATTCCAGCATCACCCAAAGGCAGCTCTTCCAATGAATCAGGATCAACTATACGAAATGCAGAGCCGGGCAAAGGCAACCCAACGGAGCCTATTTTGTTAGAAATATGCACATGCCAATCGCCCTGATTAATGGTGTCTGGCAAGTTGCAACTGGCTACGGGTGCCACTTCTGTGGTGCCATAGCCCTCCATAATATCTAGAAAGAATTTATCTTTAAACGCCTGACGAACCTGCGGAGAGAGTTTTTCTGCGCCTGCAATCGCCATGCGCAAACTACTAAACATTAATGAATGCAGCTTCTTAGCGCGAATATACAAGCCAAAGAAGGTGGAGCTACCAAATAGAATAGTGGCTTTATAACGATGCACCATGTGGCCAACCATTACGCTGTCTGTTGGATCTGGGTGACACACAAACGTAGCGCCTTCAATCAAAGGCAAAAAGGCTGTCACCGTCAACCCAAAACAATGGAACAACGGCAAGATACACATAAAGGTATCGGTCTCTTCGATATTAAAGACACTCGCCACCTGTTTAATATTGCCTAGCAAATTATAATGTGACAGCTCCACACCCTTAGGCTTTCCTTCACTACCACTACTAAACATAATTGCTGCTGTGGAATCACTAGGCACCGATTTAATAAACAATAATGAAAGACAACTAGCTGGCAACAGCCTCACCAACAACAAATAACGTAATGCAAGCGACTTCGTATTTTCTTGTTTGATATTCTCAAGATAATACACCTCCACACCCGAAAACAAATCACTAACATCAATCCCTTTAGTCAAGAGCTTCTTAATAAATAATCGAGAAGTGACAATACTTTTGATCTCAGCGGACTCAACGGCATTACGCATCGCCGACAAACCCGACGTATAATTCAAGTTAACCACTGTTTTTCCGAGTCCCAATACAGCCATGTTGGCTATCGCCCCAGCAGCACTGGTTGGTAGAATCAACCCAACATTTTTCTGACCTTTTAAGCGAGACCGAAGTCGCTTCATCACCAACAAGACGGCTACGATAAACTTATGATGCGAAAGCTGGATACCCGTAGAGTCTGCTACTGACAATTCACTGCCCATCTTCTTAGCCGTACGAATCCAGTTCTTGGGTATACTGCCCAGTGAATGACCAAACGCTTTCCAAGACAATATGGATAATTCAAACACCCGCTTTTTAATTTCAGGTGCCGTCACTGTCATAGCTTCCGACTCACCAAATCGCACACTCACTCGACGCATTTTAATTTTATTAATTTTCTTATAGCGCTCAGTTGCTCGGGATGCTCCGGTTCCCCATAAACCGCGAAGATAAAAAGGCACCACGGCTACCGGCTCCTGGCGCTGTGAAAGAATCGTTTCGAAATCAGAGTGGAACGTACCCATCTGACCATTCGGGCTTAAATACCCTTCTGGAAATACCGCAACCACCTCCCCCTGATCCAA